>NZ_JARVSO010000026.1:0-153260 GCF_030209155.1 Pseudomonas sp. fls2-241-TYG-175
TATAACGATGAGTGCTCCGCGTGGGCATGCAGCCCGTGACGCTCTGCGTCACATCAGCAGCGGACGCAGAGCTTCCTGGGCGGGGGGTCAAGCGCTGGCCGGGGCAACTTCCAGTTCGGCCACTTCTGGCCGCTTCAGCACCGCATACACCACGCCCGTCACCACGCTGCCTACCGCGATAGCCAACAGATAAAGCAGCGCATGGTTGATGGCGTTGGGGATGAGCATGACGAACAGGCCGCCGTGCGGGGCCATGAGTTTGCAGCCGAAGTACATCGACAGCGCACCGGTCAGCGCTCCGCCAACGACACTTGCCGGGATCACGCGCAACGGGTCCTTGGCCGCGAACGGAATCGCACCCTCGGAGATGAAGCACAGCCCCAGTACGAACGCCGCCTTGCCTGCCTCGCGCTCGCTCTGGGCGAACTTGCGACGCGCCAGAAGCGTGGCGATGCCCATGCCGATTGGCGGGACCATGCCCGCCGCCATCGCGGTGGCCATCGGCGCGTAGCTCTGCGAAGCCAGCAGGCCGACCGAGAACGCGTAAGACGCCTTGTTGATCGGTCCACCCAGGTCGACACACATCATCGCGCCCAGCACCACACCCAACAGGATGGCGTTGGTGGTGCCCATGCTGTCGAGAAACTGAGTCAGGGCTTCGAGCATGCCTGCAACCGGCTTACCGACCACGTAGATCATCACCAGACCGGTGAACAGGCTCGACAGCAACGGGATGATCAGGATCGGCTTGAGCGCTTCGACACTCGCGGGCAGACGTGCGTAACGATTGATCGCTGCGGCGCTGTAACCGGCCAGAAAGCCTGCCACGATACCGCCAATGAAACCGGCACCCAGTGTGCTCGCCAGCAAACCACCGATCATGCCCGGCGCAAGGCCCGGACGGTCAGCGATGGAGTACGCGATGTAACCGGCCAGCAGCGGCACCATCAGTTTGAATGCTGCCTCACCACCGATCTGCATCAACGCAGCCGCCAGCGTGCCCTGCTCCTTGAACGCAGTGATGCCGAACACGAACGACAGCGCAATCAGCAGACCACCGGCCACGACCATCGGCAGCATGAACGACACACCAGTCAACAGATGCTTGTAGACGCCGGTCTTCTCTTGCCTGGCAGGCGACTTGGCCGCCGTTGCATCGGATTCGACCTGACCTTCTGCCAGCGCTTTCTTAAGCGTGGCGTCGGACTGTTTGAGGGCAATGCCGGTGCCGCAACGATAGATTTTCTTGCCGACAAAACGATCGGTGTTGACCTCGATATCCGCAGCCAGCAACACCACATCGGCGTCGGCGATGGCCTGCGGGCTCAATGGATTGCGTGCGCCAACAGAGCCCTGCGTCTCGACCTGCAGGTCATAGTTCAGACGCTTGGCGGCCTGCTGGATGGCTTCGGCGGCCATGAACGTATGCGCCACCCCGGTCGGGCATGCGGTAATCGCGACGATACGCGGCTGACCACCCGCGCTGCCAGCTGCTTCAGGGGCGGCAGCTTCTTGTGCAACATGGACCTGCGCGTCCTTGTTGGCGCGTTGCAGGAAGCCATCGACATCCTGCAAGGCGTGAGACGGAGAATCCTGAAACAGACGCTTGCCGACAAAACGGCTCAGGTCCACAGGTCCGGTGTTGACGACCAGCACCAGATCGGCGGCCTCGATGTCCTGGGCCGACAGTTGGCGATCCGGCTTGTTGGGGTCGATGATCTCGACGCTGGTTTCCCAGCCCTGACGCATCGCCGCCGCTTCGAGCAATCGTGCACTGAGTACGCTGCTGACCTTGCCGTTCGGGCAGGCCGTTACTATGGCTAACTTCATGACGATCCTCTCTTATTGTTCTGTCAGGTTGCGCACGGAGACGCCGCCTTCGAGCCGCTTGAGTTGTGCGGTGTCGGTGATGCCGAAACCGATCTGGGTAACGGCCATGGCAGCGATCGCCGTGGCGGTGCGCAGTGTCGTGTGAGGTCCATCGCCACTGATCAGGCCATGAACCATGCCCGCCAGCAGTGAGTCGCCCGCACCGACGGTACTGGCGACAGTGACCTTGGGCGGCAGCGAGTGCAGCGCCAGCTTCGGGCTGAACCAGTGCACACCTTCCGAACCTTGGGAAATCACCACGTGCTCGATGCCTTGAGTGTGCAGACGCGCCGCCACTTCGGCCTGAGCGGCGATGGAGATGATCGGCGCGTCCAGCGCGTCGGCCAGTTCTTCCGTGTTGGGTTTGATCAGCCAAGGACCTGCCGCCAGACCGGCACGCAAGGCCAGACCGCTGCTGTCCAGCGCCACTTTAAGACCGAGGTCCTTGAGCATCACCAACAGTCTTTGCAGCCACTCAGGCGTCACGCCACGCGGCAGACTGCCTGCAACGACCACCACATCAAAGTCCGAGGCAATCTGCTGCACGCGGGCGAACAGCGCCTGCTGTGCTTCTTCACTGACCTGCGGGCCGGGGCCGTTCAAGTCGGTGATACGACCGCTGCCTTCGGCCAGCTTGATGTTGCTGCGGGTTTCGCCGGGCACGCGCACGAATTCGTCGACGAAGCCACGACGCTCGAACAACGCTTCGAACGCCTGCTGGTTGTCGACGCCCAGAAAACCGGCGACGGTCAGGTCATGCCCGAGGTCAGCCAATACCTGCGCCACGTTCAGGCCCTTGCCTGCCGCGTGAGTCAGCATCGCATTGCTGCGATTGACCTGGCCCAGTTCGATCTGGCCCAACTGCACCGTCAGGTCGAGCGCCGGGTTCATGGTCAGGGTAAGAATCTTCGCCATTACAAGGCCTCCACAAGCGCACGGACTTCAGCGGCGCTGCCTACTGTGAGCGCATTTTGCGCCAGTTGCCGAGCGCTGCTCAGCGTCAGTTCACGAACACAGGCTTTGACCTCACCAATACTGCGCGCTGAAACGCTCAACTCGTCAACGCCAAGGCCGACCAGTACCGGCACTGCCAGCGGATCTGCCGCCAGCTCACCGCAAACGCCCACCCACTTGCCATTGGCATGCGCGGCGCGCACGGTCATGTCGATCAGTTGCAGCACCGAGGGGTGCAAACCATCAGCCTGGGCCGACAGGGTCGGGTGACCGCGGTCGATGGCCATGGTGTATTGCGTCAGGTCGTTGGTGCCGATGCTGAAGAAATCGACTTCTCTGGCCAGTACCGGCGCGATCAGCGCGGCGGAAGGCACTTCGATCATGATCCCCAGCTGCAGGTCGCTGACCGGAATTTCTTCGCGCAGACGCTGGGTCATGTCCCGCGCCTGACGCCATTCTTCAACAGTGCCGACCATCGGGAACATGATTCGCAGCGGCCCGCTGTTGGCGGCTCGCAGCAAGGCACGAAGCTGGCTTTCCATGACGTCCGGACGCTGCAGGGTCAGACGGATGCCTCGCACGCCGAGGAACGGGTTTTCTTCCTTGTCGATGGGCCAGTACGGCAACGGCTTGTCACCGCCGACATCCAGCGTGCGCACCACCAGCGGACGTCCGCCCAAGTCTTCGAGCACGCGGCGGTATTCGGCTTCCTGTGTGGCTTCGTCCGGTGCCTGCGAGTGGGCCATGAACAGCAATTCGGTGCGCAACAGGCCGACGCCTTCCGCGCCCTGCTCCACCGCAGCCGGTGTGCCGGTGCTGTCGCCGATGTTGGCGAACACTTCAACCGCGTGACCATCGCGAGTCACCGCAGGCTCCATGCGCAGCGCAGCGGCTTCCTTGAGGCGCTGCTCGCGGGCATCACGGTCCTGAATCGCACGCTGCATGGTGGCTTCGTCCGGCGCAACCGTCAGACGGCCGCGCTGGCAGTCAAGCAGTAATGCCGTACCCGGCTTGAGCAGCAGCACCTCTTCGCCAGCACCGACCAGCGCGGGAATACCCAGCGCACGGGCAACGATGGCGCTGTGCGCAGTCGCGCCGCCGCGTGCGGTCAGAATGCCCGCGACTTGCGCCGGGTCCAGACGCGCCACGTCAGACGGGCCGACTTCGTCCATCACCAGAATGTAAGGTTCGTCCGGCGCGGCAATGGTTTCGACGCCACAGATCTGTGCCAGCACGCGACGACCGACATCGCGCAGGTCCGCCGCACGTTCGGCCAACAACGCATCCTGCAATTGTTCCTGCTGAACGGCAGCCGCTTCGATCACGCTCGCCCAGGCAGCAGCGGCGCTTTCGTCCTTGTTCAGGCGCAGTTCGACTTCGCTGGTCAGCTCCGGATCATCCAGCATCTCCTGGTGGGTGATGAAGATTTCGCGGATAGCCTTGGATTTGCTGCGCTGGATCAGGTTTTCGATGTCGCGGCGTACTTCGGCCAGCGCTTTATGCAAGCGCTCGCGCTCAGCGGCGACTGATTCGCCTTGCTGTGGGTATTCGAAAGCCTGCAACACTTGAACGTGCGCCGGGCCCATTGCGATGCCGGGCGAGGCAGGAACAGCCTGCAGCACGCTGCCTGCGGCCGGTGCATTGACGGGCTTGGCAACGACGGCGGCGGCTACGGGCGCCGCCTGGGTTTCGGATACGACCGGAAGCGGCTCGACCTCTTCGCCCAACCCCTGCTCCACGGCTGCGAGCAGCGCAGGCAGCGCGTCGGAAGCGATGGTCGGCTCAGCGATGAATTCCAGCGTCTGACCACGGCGTGCGCCCAGGCTGAGCAACTTGCTCAAGCTCTTGGCCGACACGGCGGTGTCGCCGGTTTCCACGATGCGCACACGAATCTCGCCGTCGAACTCCTTGGCCAGTTGCGCGAGGATCTTCGCAGGACGCGCATGCAAACCATGGGCGTTGGCCAGCTTGATCTGCTCGGTTGGCCACTCGGCGGGCAATTCGCCGCCCAGGGCTTGCAACACCACACGACTGTTGGTGGCATGGCCCAATTCGTGGCCGCGACCTTCGATCAACAAAAGGCACAAGCGCTCAAGCAAGGCCTGGTGGGCCTCACCGAGACTCGCCAGACAGAACAGGCCGGTCAGCGGCTGGCCCAGATAGCGAATCGGTTTGTCGGGAGTAACGAATGCAAGTCCAGGACGCTTGACGGTCTGCTCGCTGTGCAGCCACCACAGCCCATCGCCCAGCGACAGGGCTTCGACCTGCTGCAGCACGGCGGCAAAACCGTTACTCACACAATCGGCCTTGCGCAGCAGGCGGGCACCGCGCCAGACCAGTTCTTCGAAATCGTCAGCCGAGACGCCCAGGCTGATCATTTGGGCGTCGAGCGCCAGTTCCTGAGGTGCGCCTTGCAGCAGTTTGAGCAGGTCTTCGGGCGTTTTGGCCTCACGCAGGGCCTGGCCGAGGTCTTCCTCGCCCAATGCGCGGGTCAGCAGTTGCAGCAGGCGCAAATGCTCGTCGGACTTGGCCGCGATACCGATGGCCAGATAGACCATCTGGCCGTCGCCCCAGTCCACCCCTTCGGGGAACTGCATCAGGCGTACGCCAGTGGTCGAGACAAGGTCGCGGGTTTCAGGGGTGCCGTGCGGGATGGCGATGCCCTGACCGAGAAATGTCGAACCTTGCTGTTCGCGGTTCATCAACCCGGTGAGATAGCCTTCTGCAACCAGACCATCAGCGACCAGGTGGTCGGCAATCAATTCAAGTGCGGCATTTTTATCCACAGCCGACTGGGCCATGGATATTTGCTCCAGAGTGAGTTCGAGCATTGCCTTGACTCCTGTGCAGCGCCAAGGCGCCACCTGATTCTTGTTTTAATGACGATCTACGGGATCGACAGCTTGGGGGGATGAAGTGCTATCCATCGGACATCGCTTTCATCTCGATTGCAGCAGACAATGCGACTGCTGAAACGTTTAATCTACAATTGCCCGGCACGTTACTCGATTCTGTGGATTCATTGAAGCCCAGTCGGTCTGATCCTGTAGGAGAAGTCCCAAAATACTTGCAGTAGTTGGGGTTGTGCCACGGTCTCGTGTAAAGATGACCGTCATACAAAAGTTTTTTCGACTGTCGTAAGCCACGCCAATAACAAAAGGAAATTTGCGGTGAAACTGAGCGATATTGCGCGTCTGGCGGGTGTTTCCGTCACCACGGCCAGTTACGTGATCAACGGCAAGGCTGAACAACAGCGCATCAGCCCCGCCACGGTCGAGCGAGTGCGGGCCGTGGTCGAAGAACATGACTTCCGGCCTAACCCTCAGGCGGCAGGCCTGCGCAGTCGGCACAGCAAGACGCTGGGCTTTATCCTGCCGGACCTGGAAAACCCCAGTTACGCACGCATTGCCAAGCTGCTTGAGCAAGGCGCCCGGGCGTTGGGCTATCAGTTGCTGATCGCCAGTTCCGATGATGATCCCGTCAGCGAGCTGCAATTGCTGCAAGTGTTTCGCGCACGCCGCTGCGATGCGTTGCTGGTCGCCAGTTGCCTGCCGCCCAGTGATGACAGCTATCGCGAACTGCAGCTCAAAGGCCTGCCGATCATCGCCATCGACCGGGAAATGAACCCGGAGTTTTTCTGCTCGGTGGTCAGCGACGACCACGACGCCAGTCTGCAACTGACCCATAGCCTGCTGGAAACCAACCCACGGCATATCGCCCTGCTTGGTGCCCGTCCGGAACTGAGCATCAGTCGCGCCCGTGCGGCCGGTTTCGAACATGCCCTCAATGGTTTCGCCGGAACCACTATCGTGGAGCATGGCGAAGCCTTCAGCAGACAGTGCGGCCAACGTCTGATGACGGAACTGCTGCAGCGTCTCGGGCATTTCCCCGACGCCCTCATCACCACGTCGTATGTGTTGCTGCAGGGTGTGTTCGACGTTCTGCAAAGCCAGACGCTGAATTCGACTTCGCTGCATCTGGGGACCTTTGGTGACACCCAGTTGCTGGACTTCCTGCCGCTGCCGGTCAACGCCATGGCCCAGCAGCATCAGCAAATTGCCGAAACCGCCCTGCAACTTGCGCTGGCGGCCATCCAGAAAAACGAATATCAGCCCGGCGTGCATGCCATCGTGCGCACCTTCAAGCAACGCATTCACAAGGAATGAGTATGGCGCTGATCGACACCCACACCCACCTGGACTTCCCGGACTTCGATGCAGATCGCGCGCAGGTTCTGGACAGGTGTCGGTCGCTGGGCGTTCAGCGCATGGTGGTGCTCGGCGTCTATCAACGCAACTGGCAGCGACTGTGGGACCTGACCCTAAAAAATCCTGCGGTGTACGCAGCGTTCGGTCTGCACCCGGTCTACATCGATGAACACGTGCCCGAGCATCTGACGGAATTGAGTGACTGGCTGACGCGCCTCAAGGGTCATCCGCAACTCTGTGCAGTGGGCGAGATCGGCCTGGACTACTACGTCGAGGGTCTGGACAAGGCGCGACAGCAGCAGGTCTTCGAGGCGCAGCTGGAGCTCGCGGCGGAATTCGATCTACCTGCGTTGCTGCATGTGAGGCGCAGCCACGCCGACGTGATCGCGACACTCAAACGCCACAAGCTCAAACGAAGCGGCATCATTCACGCTTTCGCGGGCAGTCGGGAAGAGGCGCGGGAATACATCAAACAGGGGTTCAAGCTGGGTCTCGGTGGCGCAGCAACCTGGCCGCAGGCGTTACGCATGCACCGGGTCATTGCCGAACTGCCGCTGGACAGCGTGGTGCTGGAAACAGACTCACCGGACATGGCGCCTGCCATGTACCCCAACCAGCGCAACAGTCCCGAGCACTTGCCCGATATCTGCAACGCGCTGGCGGCGTTGATGAACGTCAGCCCGGAGCAGTTGGCACAGGCCAGTACGCGCAACGCGCATGACCTGTTTGGCTGGCCGCTTTAAGACAGGATCAGACCAACAGCGTCCACAGTGCAAAGCCCGCGTACCAGACGATGGCCGCACGGATCAGCAACTCCCAGAGCATGTCGAGACTGTTCACCCCTTCGGCACCCAGCACCGGCGACGGCACTTCGCTGGCCGCGCATCCGATACGCGTAATGAGTTGCGCTGCGCTGATGTTCCAGTTGAGCAGCTCGTGCAGCATCAAGCGGCTGACCGCCACGAAATTACCCACCAGAGCGAAGCTGGCTGCCAGCAGCCTGACCGGCACCCAGTCGAAGGCATGACGCAGTTGCGCGGCCCGCTCGACCAGCGCCGGCGTCGCACCGTGCTCGGCAGCCAGCGCCAGCAGCCGGTACGCCAGCGCCGCCACAGGGCCCAACAGGAAATACCAGAAGATGACCGCGAAGAAGCTCTGATGCGCCTGCCAGAGCATGTAGCTCTGCACGCCCTGCAGCAGTTGCTGGCTGTCATCGGCCTGCACGCCCATGTCCCGCTCGGCGACATGCACGGCCGCCTGAGCGTCGCCGCGTCGGCAGGCATCACGAAAGGGTCCCAACGCAGCAATCAGATCGCCGCGTCCCAGGCTGTAGATCAGCACCAGCAGGTGAATCGGCAGGGCCAGCCAGCCGTAGGCCACCGAGCCCACAACGGTCAGCACCAGTTGCAGCACGATAACCGGCAACAGCACCAACAGGGCCAGGATCAGCCAGGGTCGCGACGTGGTCCGCGGGCCCGATTCAAGTCGCGCCAGCTGCTTCAGAAAAGGACCATCACGCTGCACGCGCTGACGCAGCGCAGAAAACTTCTCTACCAAAACGGCCAGCAGTAACACCAGAAAACTCATTGTTCGCCCCTCACTTCAATCCTGCAAAGCCGCTTGAAATCTGCCCCAGTCAAAACAGGGTCCCGGATCGGTCTTGCGTCCCGGCGCGATATCACTGTGGCCACAAATACGCCCAGGGGTGATGGCGGTATAGGCCCGCCGCAGCTGACGTGTCAGCTTGATCAACGCAGCGTACTGCGCATCGGTGAAGGGCTGATCATCGGTCCCTTCCAGCTCGATCCCGATGGAAAAATCATTGCAGCCTTCACGCCCCTGAAAACTGGACACACCTGCGTGCCAAGCCCGATCAAGGCAAGAGACGAACTGAATCACGTCGCCATCACGTTCAATCAGAAAATGCGCCGAAACCGTCAGATGGGCAATGCCTTCGAAGTAGGGATGCTCGGTGGTGTCCAACTGATTCTGAAAGAAGGCCTGGACCTTACCGGTCTTGAACTCGGCAGGTGGGAGGCTGATGTTGTGGATCACCAGCAACGAGATTTCGCCCTCGGGACGCGAATTGAAGTTGGGCGAGGGGCAGTGCTCAACACCCTGGCACCAGCCACTGGCGCAATCGAGCTGCATGAAAGCTCCTTGAGCAGACACATGAATGACGTCAAGTATGCCCGCGATGGAAATGGATGTGGGGATTGAACAGCAGCCTGTGCCGTAAGAAATGGCTGTTTGGCGTGAAGCGCAAAACCTACGGAGAGACACTGTGCCTGCACGGGGCAGACGCCGTCACAAGAATCAGGCGCCCTTCTTGAGTTTGCGCAGGTTGCTGATCACCGACTCCAGCGCCCGATCGAACAGCAGCGCGTCGTCCAGAACACGGACAGCGCCGCGACGGAACTCGACGGCCAGCCCCACCCGGGTCTTCTCCAGCACCTTCATGCCGGTGCGATTGACGAACACATAACGCCCGCTCGGCTCGACAATCGCGGTCAGTTTGCAGCGCAGCTTATGCTCTTCGTCTTCCTGGATCTCGACCCAGCAACCGACGCGCAGCGTGTCCACCATGCGCAGGCCGGCATCATCCTCGGCCAATTGGACGGCAGGCTCTGCAAGGCCGGCTTCCTCGGGCGCGATGAGGACAATTTCTTCCATGACTTCCATCATGCTCGGCCCTTCGGAGACCGTTCCGGACGGCGAGTCGGTCTGAACGTCAGCGTCCTGCAAGCGGGAAAAATGCTGGAACGCCTGAACATGCAGCGTTTCCAGCTGGCTGAAGAATTCGCTGGTGGCGAATGGATCGAACGCCGCACTGGTCAGCCCGTCACGCAACGCCTTGAGCAGGCCGGGCACCAGATCCAGCAGTTGCTGGCGTGCCTCGGGATCGTCGTGCAACTCGACGCTCCAGATCAGCTCATCCATGGTCGCCAGTCCGGCGTGCCATTCGGCCGAGCCGTCACCGTGCTTGAGGCAGGTCAGCAGCAGCACTTTGCTCCAGGCTTCCTGAAGCAGACGCACCACCGCCTCCGGAAGGGTCTTGCCCAGCAGACGCTGATTCAGCTCCTGCTGCACACGCTGACGGGCCAGCTCCGCTCGCGCCCTCCCTTCCTCGGCATCGCGGGTGCGCTGCTCAAGCAGTTCGCTACGGCGCCGCTCGTCGCTGGTAAACGCGAGAAAGTCAGCCAGCAATTCGGAGAAGATCGCCGTGTCATCGACGAAGTCGTTGAGCAGGCGCTGAACAATCTGTTCAACCCGCAGGTAGAGCGAATCGCGCTGATAATCGTCACGTCCACCCCAGCCGAGCGCCGCAGTGGCAATCTCGTTGAGCAGACGACGGGCAGGATGGCTGCCACGACTGAAGAAACTCTTGTCGAGCACTGCCACCTTGAGCATCGGAATCTGCAGACGTCCGATCAGCGCACGCAGGGACGGCGGCAGGTTGCGATCATCGAGGATGAATTCGAACAGCATGGCGATCAGGTTGATCACATCCTCATCGCCCGAGCCCACGCTGCGGGATTTGCCGCTTCTGACACTGACACGCGTCAGTAACTGCTCCAACTGGTTACGCAGATCGAACTCATCGGTGGTTTCCTGGGACGGCACGTACTGCTGCAAATGAGAAAGCAGGCGCAGCAGGTCCTTGCTGGAGATCGGCCTTACCTCGTCATCGTCGAGCTTGTGACGTGGCGCCAGGCTGCCGCGAACCTGCAGCAGCAATTCTTGCAAGGCCGAAAAGACTTCCTGCACGCCCTTGTCGAGCTTGTCGGCGGCCTGTGCCAGAGCGGGATCGGACAACTCCGAGGCTACCGACCTTGCTGCCGGGCGATCCGAAGAGCGACGCGCAGGCAGGGCTTTCATGTCCGGCAGGATACCCGTGGCGATCAGCAACTGGTTGGCCTCGCCGTACAGGTGGTCCGTGTTGCTCAGCACGTAGCGCTCGAACAGCTTGAGGATGATCAGCTTGACCTTGATCTCGACCCCCAGATTGCGCGCAGCCTCAAGAAAGAGACGGCACAGAACCGCCGGGCCAAGCGGATTGGTTTCATCGGTAACCGGCTGAGTCAACAACGCATTGAGACGTGCCGTGAGCTGACCGAGGGCGAGACTGTCGCGACTCATGACCTTGGCGACCATGGCATCCACCGCTACGGTCTTTTCCAGGTCGTCGTTCTGAACCAGCGCCAGCTTGTCGAAAGAAACTGCAGCAGGAAGAACGGGCTCGGTGATCCGATATTGACCAAGAGACAGGAAGGACTCGTAAAACTTGTCGAGAAAGCCGCGTTCTATGCTTTTGCGCTTGAGACGGAGGTCGCGCATCGCTTCGAAAAAGATGCTCTGCTCGGTGTTGCTCCTGGCGCGGTCGGCCATCTCGAAAAGTGTGTCGTCAGCATTGTCGAACAGCGCCTGCAGCGCTTCCTTGAGTTGCTGTGCGGCCTTGTCACGCACTTGCAGCAACACCACAGGCAGCCGAGCCAGAGGTGCATTCGCCCCCAGCGCAGATGACATTTTGCTCAACGGCACTACTTTCTCGTCGTTCGGCATTACACCCTCTACAGGAAACGACCTGAACCTCGAACAGACCTTGATCTGGAAAAAGATTCCGATGGTCAAACGCCACGTCAAAGCTCTGACGTCAAATACTGGTCGGATTATGTTTCAAACCTGTATCCAACGCCAGCAGTCTCTTTTGCCCACGAAAGGGCGAAGCACCTGAACCGCTATGCGTGGGTAGACCGCGTGTTTTGCGTTACATCGCAAAGCTTTTTACAAAACCGACCAACAGCATGTCTCGACAGGCAGACATCGCGCCTGGCACGGGTGGGTTACACGAGAGCCGTGGCTTATACTCGTTCGACTTTGTGAGTGGAGCCCGCTATGCCGAATTTACGCCTTGCCGCCCTGACCGCCGAAATCGAAGCCAATGTGCGTCGCGCATTGCTTGAGGACGTCGGCAGCGGCGACATCACCGCCCAACTGATCCCGGCAGAGCGACTGGCCAAGGCCACGATCATCTCGCGTGATGCTGCCGTCATTGCCGGGACTGCCTGGGTCGATGCGGTCTTCCGTCAACTGGACCCTCGCGTGGCCGTGCATTGGCAGGTCAGCGACGGCGACCGCGTCAGCCCCGATCAGGCGCTGTTTCATCTGGAAGGCCCGGCCCGCTCGCTGCTGACCGGCGAGCGCAGTGCGCTTAATTTTCTGCAACTGTTGTCAGGCGTCGCTACCCGGGCGCAGTACTTTGCCGACATGGTATCGGGCACCCAGGTCAAGCTGCTCGATACGCGCAAGACCCTGCCCGGCCTGCGTCTGGCGCAAAAATATGCAGTCACCTGTGGCGGCTGCCACAACCACCGCATCGGTCTGTACGATGCGTTCCTGATCAAAGAAAACCACATCGCAGCCTGTGGCGGCATCGCCCAGTCCATTGAAGCCGCCCACAAAATCGCCCCCGGCAAGCCGGTGGAAGTCGAGGTGGAAAGCCTGGCCGAACTCAGGCAGGCACTGGATGCCGGAGCGGACATCATCATGCTCGACGAACTGAGTCTGGAAGACATGCGCGAAGCAGTGCGGCTGAACGCTGGCCGCGCCAAACTCGAAGCCAGCGGCGGTATCAACGACGATACGCTGCGGGTCATTGCCGAGACCGGGGTCGACTACATTTCCATCGGTGCGATGACCAAGGATGTAAAAGCCGTAGACCTGTCCATGCGACTGAGCATCTGACAACCTGCGCTGACGACTTCTCATCACTCATCAGGCCGGAAGGAGCAAACGCCTTGGAAGACTGGTATGTCATGAACGCGGGCAAGCAACTCGGCCCGCTGGATTCAGCGGCCGCACGACTCATCGCTCGCGAATCGCCCGGCGCCTGGTGCTGGAAACCAGGCATGGCGGACTGGAAGCCCATCTATCAGGTCGCCGAAGTACGCGCCATGAAGAAGGATGGTGTCACGCCGTTCCCCGCCCCGACACCGGACATGATCCAGCCAAAGCCTTCGGCGCTGCCTGCACAGGCAACGCCCTCCAGCGTCTCGGCACCGTCACAGGGTGGAGCGCCGCTGAAGCGTCCGTCCTTCACCCCCGATCCGAATGCCTCGGGCGGTTACGGCTCGGGGAGCGCAACCGATGGCGTGGACTTCAAGCTGTACGGCACGGAAACCCAGTTCGTCGAACTGGAACTCGATCGCGGGGAAAGCGCTGTCGCCGAGGCCGGAGCACTGATGTACAAGACCTGCGACGTGCAGATGGAAACCATCTTTGGCGACGGCAGCAACCAGTCATCGGGACTGCTGGGGTCGCTGTTTGGCGCAGGCAAACGCATGCTGACCGGCGAAAGCCTGTTCACCACGGTCTTCTCGCAACAAGGCTCCGGCAAGGGCCGCGTCGCGTTCGCCGCGCCCTACCCCGGCACCATTCTGCCGCTGAACCTGGGCGACTTCGGCGGCAGGCTGATTTGCCAGAAAGATAGCTTTCTGGCCGGTGCCAAGGGTGTCTCCATCGGCATCCAGTTTCAGAAGAAAATCCTCACCGGCCTGTTTGGCGGCGAAGGTTTTGTGCTGCAAAAGCTTGAAGGCGACGGCTGGGTTTTCGTGCACATGGGTGGCACCGTGCGCAAGATCGAACTGGCGGCCGGCGAAGGACTGGATGTGGACACCGGCTGCCTGGCGGCCATGACCAAGACGGTCGATTACGACATCCGCATGGTGGGCGGCGGCATCAAGTCGATGCTGTTCGGCGGCGAAGGCATGTTCTTCGCCAGACTCACCGGACCCGGCACCGTGTGGCTGCAAAGCCTGCCATTCTCGCGTCTGGCCGGGCGCATGCTGGCAGCCGGCCCTGCAGGCGTGGGCAGAAGCGAACGATAACCTCGAACATGTCACCCGGGGCGCATAGGCGCCCTCATCGCCAAGGAAGAAACATGCTTATCTCTCAAGGTCAACGCATCCCTCTTTCCACACTGATTCAAGGCACCGACCTCACGCTGTCCATCGCGATCAAGTCGGCGCATGTCATCGACTACGTGTGTTTCGGGGTCGATACCAACGGCAAGCTGTCGGATGACCGCTACATGATTTTCTTCAATCAACCCGCCAGCCCCTGCAACAGCGTCAGGCAGGTGAATGGCGGCGACTTCCAGCTCGCACTGTCCAGCCTGCCCGCTTCCATCGACCGTCTGGTGTTTACCGCCTCCATCGATGGCGCTGGTGCCATGAGCGACATTCAGGCCAGTCAGTTCAGCATCAGGGAAAACGGCACCGAGGTCGCCCGCTGCGAATTCTCCGGTGCGACCTTTGCCGCCGAGAAGGCGATCATGGTTGCGGACATCTACCGCAAGAACGGCGAGTGGCGCATCGCATCGAACCTGCAGGGATACAACGCCGGGCTCGACGCGCTGGTGGTGCATTTCGGAGGCGAAGTTGCTGAAGCACCTGCACCGGCCCCCGCAGCACCCGCGAAAATTTCTTTGGAAAAGAAGATCGCCGCAGCGGCACCTCAACTGGTGAGCCTAGCCAAGAAAGCGCAGGTCAGCCTGGAAAAAGCCAACCTGACCGAGACCAAGGCGCGAGTCGGTCTGGTGCTGGATGCATCGGGCTCCATGAACCCTCAATACACCCGTGGACACGTTCAGGAAGTGGTGGACCGGTTGATCCCGCTCGCCGTGCACTTCGATGACGACGGCGCGCTGGACTGCTGGGCGTTCGGCGCCAAACCCCAGCAGCTGTCGGCCGTCACGCTGGCCAACTTCAAGGACTTCATCAAGACCGATCACGGCGGATGGAAGAACTGGGAACTGGGCGCTCGCGTCAACGATGAGCCCAAGGCAATGCGCAAGGTCATCGACTACTACAAGCAGTCGGGTGACAAGACACCTATCTATATTCTATTCATCAGTGACGGTGGCGTGCATCAGGATCGCGAGATCAGCAAACTGATGGTCGAAGCCGCCAGACTGCCGATCTTCTGGCAGTTCGTGGGCCTTGGCGGACGCGGCTACGGAATTCTGGAGAAGCTGGACGACATGGACGGTCGAGTGGTCGACAACTGCAACTTCTTCGCCCTCGACAGACTGGACGAAGTGCCGGAAGAAAAGCTGTACGACTTGCTGATGGAAGAATTCCCGGACTGGCTCAAGGCAGCCAAGGGTGCGGGTATTCTGTAACGCCTGACAGAACGCCAATAAAAAACCCCCGCCATCGCTGGCGGGGGTTTTTATTGGGCGCGATGTTCGGGTTTAGCCGATCGACACACCGTGTGCTTCTGCCAACGACTTGAGACCGCCTGCGAAGCCTTGGCCGATGGCCTTGAACTTGAACTCTTCACCGTTGCGATACAGCTCGCCGAAGATCATCGCCGTTTCGGTCGATGCGTCTTCCGACAGGTCGTAACGAGCGATTTCCTTGCCGTCAGCCTTGTTCAGAACGCGGATGTAAGCGTTCTGGACCTGACCGAAATTCTGCTTGCGCTCGTCAGCCGAGTGGATGGTCACGGCGAACACCAGCTTCTTCACGGTGGCAGCCAGGCCAGTCAGTTTGACTACAGCAGACTCGTCGTCGCCTTCGCCAGCGCCGGAGCGGTTGTCGCCCAGGTGCTCAACAGAACCGTCGGCCGACTTCTTGTTGTTGTAGAAAATGAAGCCGCTTTCGTCCAGGACCTTACCGTTTTCACCGACGATGAAAATGGAAGCGTCCAGGTCGAACTCAGTACCGTCGGTAACACGTGGATCCCAGCCCAGGCCCACGGTCACTTCTGTCAGACCAGGAGCTTCCTTGGACAGGGAAACATTACCGCCTTTACTCAGACTTACAGCCATGTTCTTGATCCTTTTCTAAAAGAATGGAGGGACGAATCAGAAGTTCATGCCATACGAATTGGCGACGGCCTTGAGGCCACCTGCGTAGCCTTGGCCAATCGCACGGAATTTCCATTCGCCAGCGTTGCGGTAGAGCTCGGCGAAAACCATTGCCGTCTCGGTCGACGCATCTTCGGCCAGGTCGTAGCGAACAACCTCGGCAGAGCTCTTTTCATTCACCACGCGGATGAACGAACCACCTACCTGACCGAAGTTCTGCTTGCGGGCATCGGCTTCATGAATGGTCACGACGAAAACGATCTTATCGACATCGGCAGGTACACGCGTCAGGTCGACCTTGACCACTTCATCGTCGCCGTCGCCAGCGCCGGTGCGGTTATCACCGGTGTGCTCGACTGACCCGTCGGCGCTTTTGAGCTGGTTGTAGAAAATGAAGTCAGCTTCACTGCGGACCTTGCCATTGGCGCCCAACAGGAATGCGCTGGCGTCCAGGTCAAAGTCCTGGCCGTCAGTGGCACGCGGATCCCAGCCCAGACCGATGAGAACATTGGTCAGCGTAGGGTCGGTTTTCGACAGCGAAAGGTTGCCACCTTTTTGCAGAGTCAAAGCCATGATTCGGTTATCTCCTATATCCAGTGTTTTTACGCTTTTTCTTCAGCCGGCTCTTCTTTACCCGGGAACAGCAGGCTGGCGACGATACCAATGACCAGAACAACCACGACAACCAGCAGGCTGGCGTTGGCACTGATCTCGTAACCGTGATGGAAAATGTGGTTGGTTGCGTTCAGACCCAGCTTCAGGGCGATGAAGAACAACAGTGCGATAACTGCTTTCTCCAGGTGCACCAGGTAGCGCTTGAGGGCTTCCAGTACGAAGTACAGGGTACGCAGACCCAGGATCGCGAACAGCATCGCCGAGAACACGATCAGAGGCTCACGGCTGACGGCGATGATGGCCGGCACGGAGTCGAACGCGAACAGTACGTCGGAGATTTCAGCCACGACCAGACACAGGAACAGCGGCGTTGCGAACAGGGCACCCTTGGCAGCCAGGGTAATACCGGCGTTCTCAGGCTTCTTGACCTCTTCCTCCAGCACCGAGCGGCGAACGAAGAAGTTGCTGCCGTGCAGCTTTGGCCATACCGGGAACAGCTTCTTGGCGAAGCGGTAAGCCATGTGCTGGGAGTAGTCGATTTCTTCGTCATCGTCATCACCGGCACGCAGCATCATGATGGCGGTCCAGGCAACGATAATCGCGAACACCACTTCGACCCACGGACCCAGCGCCAACAGGCCGGTACCGATGGCGACGAAGATGCCGCGGAAGACGATGGCACCGATGATGCCCCAATACAGAACACGGTGACGCAGGCCATCCGGGATCTTGAACCAGGTGAACAGGGCCATGAACACGAACAGGTTGTCGACGCTCAGTACTTTTTCCAGCGCGTAACCGGTGACGAACAGCGTGGCGACTTCAGAGCCGTGCTGAACATACAGAAAACCGGCGAATGCCAGCGAAATGGCAACCCAGAAAACCGACCAGGCAGAGGCCTGAGCAAGTGTGATCGGCTTGTTCCCGCGGTGGGAAAACATGTCGATGGCCATGGCCGTAATGGCCAGACCAATGAACACGGCCATCGTGAGTGGAGGGAAGCCTAGAGAGGTGCTTTCCATTTAACTGCGTTCCTTAGGGTAAAAATTACAGGTCGAAATCGGACGGGTTCAGGCCAAGCTCACGACAGATCGTGCGGCAGACTTCCCGCTCTTTCTCGTCGAAGCTGCCATCTGCACCACCGATGGCACAGCAGACACGCACCAGCAGACGGGCGGCATCTTCTTTCTTCTTGATCTTGCCGATGGTTTTCAACGCTTCGGCGCGACCGATTTCAAAGTCGAATTCGAACTTGGAGCACGCTTCCTGAAAACCCTGGATAACGTCCTTCATGTCGAAAACTTTCAGTTCCTGAGAGTTCTGAATGAAGCCCGCCATCTTCTGCTTTTCGCTGGAACTGATATCGCCATCGGCGGCAGATACCAGAGCGCAACCGGAAACCACGGCATCCATGAATTCACGGTTCTTGAATTTCGAGACTTCGGTGGCCAGTTTGTCACGAGCCGCTGTTGCGTTTGTTTTCAACCAGTCCAGCATGTCCATCTCCTGTGAAGCGGCACGGCCAGCTTCAGAAATATCAGAATGTTGTTTACTTGGAACCGGCAGCCCAGCGCATGCCCCAGCCGTAGGCCTTGTCCATGTTGCTGTGACCGTTGTGGAAATCCACACGACGCGTCACCTTGACGGCACCATTGTCATTTTCCAGCAAGGCGATCGCACACATGCCCTGACGACCACCTTCTTCATTGAGGCGGACCTCGATGGGCGGCTGGCCCGGGGCGTGGATAGTGACAACTCCGTCGGTCTCTTTCCAGTTTGGCGCGCCTTCATAGATGAACGCGTAAACCAGAATCCGGCGAATCTTGCTCCAATGAGCGCCGTTGATGTGCAACCACTCGCCATCGCTGACAGAGCCGGTGCGGTCGTCACCCATCAACTTGATGAAGGGCTCGGTGTTGAGCGAACCAAACGAATTGCCCAGTGCCTGAACGGCACCTTTGAGGCCGTCCTGCAATTCGAACAGGCAGCCTACATCAAGGTCGATGGCATTGCTCTTCTTCATCGAGAAGAAGCCGCTGCTCTTGGCCTCGCTGCGACGGTTCCAGTTCAGGTTGACGCGAATCTCGCCAAATCCTGCACTGGTCTTTTCCAGACTGACCGAGGCGCGCGTCTTGTCCAGCGTGATCTTGCTCAGGCTCACCGTCGACTTGACCGGCGGCGGCGCTGCAGGTGCAGGTGCAGGTGCAGGTGCAGGTGCAGGTGCAGGTGCAGGTGCAGGTGCAGGCTGATCCTGAGGGGCTGCGACTTCAACACCAAAGTTTTTTGCCAGTGGCTCAAGACCGCCTGCAAAACCCTGCGCCACACAGCGGAATTTCCAGGCACCCTGCCGCAGATAGAACTCGCCCAGAATCAGCGCGGTTTCTTTCATGCCACTGGTGGGAATGTCCGATTCGATACCGCCGGTGATGGTCAGCGCCAGACGCGAAACGCTGTCGAAGCTGGCCTTGTTTTCATAAATGGTCGCGGTCAGAGCGACTTTCTCGATGACCGCGTCCAGACGGCTGGGGTCAAGGGTGAAAACGGCGCGACCCACCGACGTTTCCGTCAATTGGACCGCGCCGCCGTTCACGCTTTTCTGGCCGTAGAAGCACATGTCCTGATCGCCACGGACCTTGCCTGAACTGGTCAACAGGAACGCAGACACATCGATGTCCGCGCCCGCCAGAGGGGAGTAGCTGACATCAACCGTCAACGGCCCGGCAGCTACTGGCGCATTGGCGCCTGGGACAAGTTGGGTCATGCGCGTACGGCTCCGATGGCCAGATCGACCAGATCGTCAGCGGTACGACCATTGGTCGCCTGGCCCACGGCGGTGAAATCCCAGCCGCTTGGTGTACGCGACAGGTAAGACATCACGACGCCAGTGTGCTGACCCTTTTCGGACAGGTCGAAGCGGCCCAGCTCGTTACGCGTGCCCAGATCGACGATGCGGCAATAGGCGTTGGCGACTTTCTCGAAGTTCTGTCCAGTGAAGGAGTTGACCGTGAAGACCAAGTATTTCACGGTGGCGGGCAGCTTCTCAAGATCGACACTGATGGTTTCGTCATCGCCCGCGCCTTCACCGGTGCGGTTGTCGCCGGAGTGCTGAATGGCACCATCACGTGATTGCAACTGACGGAACCAGACCAGATCCAGTGGCTTCTTGTCAGCGTCGAGCATGATGCAGGAAGCGTCCAGATCGATGTCGCCACCGCCGCCGCCCAATAGCTTGCCGAAGAATCCACTGGCCTTTTCCGGGTCCCATCCCAGGCCCATGCTGACTTTCTTGAGGCCTGTACCAGCGGTTTTCTCAAGTGAGATCGTCTGGTTTTTCGCCAAAGTGAGTGCCATTTTTCGCTCCATGTGAACTACGGAAGTCGGATAAAAGTGTTACAGCCTTACCGTGTTGGCCCATCTTTGCCATCGGGATTGTGTAACTTGGCGTTAATGGGACCTTTGTAACGCCCTTTTCGCCAGGTCGGATGGAAGTGACGCCAGTGTGCATCCTGCGCTGCGGCGAGCAATTCGTGATCACCTCGCGTATCGCCCCAGGCACGCAGGCGGAATTTGTTGAGCGGTCCGTAAACACTTTCAAGTCGCGCAACCTTGGAGTCGCAACGGCAATTGCTGCCTTCGATCAAACCGGTCAGTTTGCCGTCGATCACTTCAAGATTGGTTCCGATCAGCTCGACTTTCAGCCGATCGGCGAACGGCTGCAGGACCATAGCAGGCGAAGCTGAACAAAGCGTGACAATGGCGCCCTTCTCCAGCTCGGCCGCAATAGACTCCAACGCGGCCGGACGCATCAGGCGTTTCCAGTAGAGTTCGCAGAACGCCTCGGCTTTCTGCTGGAGCCACTGCGCTTCGACGCCGGTCAGGAACGCCTTGATCAGACGGCCCTTGAGCTCGTCGCGCGTCACGCGTTTGGTCAGGTAACCGATGCTGGGCAATACCAGTCTGGCCATGCGCACGGAAAAGGCGCGCTGTCCAAAGGCGAATTTGAGAAAAGGAACGAAGCTGTCGTGTCGGGTAATGGTCCCGTCAAAGTCGAACACCGCCAGCAGGCGCTGTTCCACTTCGATTTCAAGGTCAGGTTCTATCATCTAGCTAACTGCCTCAGCGAGTCGAATGCTGGCATCCATGATCGAAGCGGGTGCGGGTAACACTCCATGCCATTTGGCGCGCTCCATGATGTGGGTTGCCCATTTGTAATGGGTCGCCGGTTCACACATCGCGTCGTTGTACTTGAACACAGCCGGCGCGACAGAGTTCAAAATCATCCGGGCCGAATTCATGTCTTCCAGGCTGACGCGAAGTGCATTCTGAATGATATTGACCTGCGACGGGTGAATTGCGGTCTTGCCGACCAGACCATTGGCAATATCCAGGGTCAATTCCTGCTGCAGGATGTCAGGCGTGGCCAGTTGTTCGAACACCGGAGCGGTAAGCGCGAACCCTTGCGAGCCCATCACACCAGCCAGCATTGGAATGACATACCCCATCGGCGTTCCGTACAGGGTCATCGCGGGGTTGCGGCGCAGCCCCAGGCAACCCATCAGGTCGTTACCACCAATGCGCAAGGCAATGATCCGCTCGTCCAGATTGGCTTTCAAGGCCTGCCCCAGTTCGACCATTGCCGTCGGGTTGAACACCTCCGGCGTCTCCAGGGTCGGCATCAGCGCCAGCGCCGGATTGGTCACGGCCTGCTCCCAACTGCTCAGGGTTTTCAGCGAAAGCTTGGGTACGACGAAGCCGTCCACATGGGCCATCAGCGGCCAGTCATTGAGGATGCGCGCCATCGCTGCGTCGCGCGGACGGACGAACAACAACGGACCGTTGGCCGGACGGCCGCCGCGATCCTGGATGCGGGTCAGTACCTGACGAAGGTTGAGCAGCGCCGTCTCGATGTCGATCAGTGCAACGGCGTCCTCCAGGCAAACGACCAGCGAGCGCAGTTCGGGCAGCTTTTCAGCGAACACCACATCCAGAATGTCGTCGCGGGTGGCGGGCATGTACAAGGTTGCCCCCAGTGCATAAGGCGAGAATAAGGCCATTAGCTCAGACTCCGGATGATGGTTACCGCCCTGTAGGGCCCAAGGGCACTGCCGACCTGCTCGACAGGGATGCCCGCTTTCTCGGTCAGGTGCATGAGCAACTGCACGTCGCTGTCGGAGGTGTCGCGGACCAGCACGTGGTCCGGCACACGGCGCATGACCGCACGCGTTGCTTCAGCAATGCCCGGTTTCACGCGGTTCAGGTTGCCGATTTCGAAACGCTCGGCCAGACGTTGAACCACCTCGGACGCAGCCGATTTGAGCTCAAGCTGTTGCTCGGCCGTCCATGGTGTCACCGTGACAGTAGAACCCTGGCCCCGCCGATGGTTCTCGATATGTTCGATGAACGACCGGGTAACGTCATGAGCCTGCAACTGATCGTAGACCACGCAGCCATGCAGCCCGCCTTCTGCCGGCCAGATCGAGCGCGACACCAGTCCGGAAACGGTCGCGCCTAGAATACCGGACGGGATCACCCAGTCCTCACTGGACGCCGCCAGCCAGGCGCTGCCGCAAGGATCGGCCAGCACCACAAGACGCGGCTGCTCAGGAAACCGGACATCACCTGCCAGACTGCGCTTGATCTCGCCGGAAATCGCACCCTTGCCGGTCCAGCCGTCAACGAAGACGATGTTCTGAGCGCCATGGGCCTTGATGATGGCTTCGAGCGCCACGCTGTCGATACCACGATCACGAATGATACTGATGCCGTAGTGATGCGCTTCACGCCCCAGGTCAACCAAGGCACGACGCAACAGCACACCGAGCGGTAGACCAGCGCGCACGAACGACACCAGAACAATCTCGGGTCCCCGGCATTCAAGGTCCAGCGCCTGCGCCAGGGATTGAACGTCTGTGGCCATACGAGCGCCATTCTGCGCCAGCGTGCGCTCGAACAAGGCCTTGTGCGCTTCGCTCGGGGCCGCTTCTTCGCTGATCATTTCCGAGTAGTGTTTTTGCTGCGTCTGAATCAGACGCTCTTTTTCCTGCACATCCGTCGTCTGCATCTCGACGCGACGCAGCAGGAAATGCACATCGTTTTCCAGATAACTGCCGCTCCCCACGGTATCCAGCCCGTGAACCGGATTACTCATACGCAGCCCCGACAAACATCCTGGCCAGCTGACTGCGGGCGGGCGTGGCCCACCAATGGCACTCATCCATGAAACCCAGGTCGGTAATGCTGTCGCCAAAACCCAGCACCGGGCGTTCGCCATTCACCGCCTTGTCGCGACGCAGCCATTCCTGGACGGCGTAGCGCTTGGCAAGACCGTTGGGCAGAAACGCAAGATTGTTGCCGTTGCCATGCACGTGCATGTCGTCGAGCAAGCCGCGGGCCTGCACCTCAGCCAGCACTCGGGTCAGAATGCTGTCATCGTTTTCATTGTGCTTGGTGACCACGTAATGAAACAGTCGGGCTTCTTCGACGACCCAACCCCGCAGTGACACACCCATGTCCTGACCGATGGCCAGCGTGGCGGCCGACAATTCATGAAGACGCGTCTGATAGGCCGCGAGCGTCTGCTTCATCTGTTCGTGCCAGTCCTTGTCGACGCGCCCCACCACGTCGAGCATGACGCCGCCGTGCGAGCAGATGGCCCCTGCGGTGAACGGCAGCTTGACCCGGCTGTACGCCTCGACGCTGCGCGCCGTCACTGGCACCACATCGGAATGCGCCAGCAACCAGTGGGCAAACGACTTCTGCACGTTGGTCATGTAGCCATTGGCATTACCGCTGATGTCGAGCGTGGCGACATGCTTTTCGATATCGGCAGGGGTTTTGCGAGCAGTCTGAAACAACGTGTCGTCCAGATCGACGAAGATCAACGGGCGGACATCATTCATCGCAGATAACCTCGGCATTCAACGCGTCAATCAACTCGGCAGGCACGGCCTGGCTCGGCGTTTCGGTGCAGATCAGTACCCGGTCGAACTGTCCGGGACGCACGTTGTAGAGAAAGTTGGGGATGCCCAGCCCGTAATTGTCGGAGAACGACAGCGCGTGATCGATGGCATGCCCCAGCGCAATCGGCGAACGGCTGGTCGAGCTGAAATGCACGTCGGCCCCGGCTTTTTCCAGACGCTCGGCCAACAGAAACGGTCGCCAGACGAACTCGCTGGTGCCCACCACAAGAACCCGTTCGCCCTTGGCAACCTGAATGTTCGGGGCCAGCGTGTCGTCCACCGACAGCACGCCCAATCGGCCCCAGTCATTGGCTGTGACCAGCGGCCAGTCGCCCATGGCGACGGTGCCGACTTCAGGCATCTCAGGCATGGGCGCGCTCAGGTCTTCATCGAACGAGTAGGAACCCTGCAACAGCGAGACCTGCTCAGCCACTGCGCCCATCGAGGTGCTGACCGCGCCTGCCGACCAATCGGTCAATACACAGGTCACGACGCGTTCGAGCTTGTCGAGCCCGGCATCGACCAGCGCACGGTGAAGGTTGATAAACGTCTTGCCGGTGGACGCCTCGTCATCGACCAGCACCAGCGAACGGGCATTGAGCATCATGTCGCGCAGCGCAGGGTCGGTCGGCAAATGGATCAGATGAGCACTGGCGTGGCTGTGCTCTTCCTCGAAGCGTGCAAACAGGTCGGTGCCTGTCGGGTGACGCGTGCTGACCAGATACAACGCATCCGCACGCGTGGCGCTGTAGGCACGATGCACACCGGCACCCAGACCGACAGCGGTTTCGGCCATGCCAATCACCAGCACCGGGCCGGGCAGATCGGCGGGGATCTTGTGCGCGAGGTCCTGAAAGCTTTTGAGCATCAGACTCGGGCGAACCGGTATGTGCCGCCCAAGCACTCGCGAAACGAACAGGAAGGCACGTTTGGGATTGCGGCGTTCAGCAAAGCCGAACAATGAGTCCGGGGCAATTGTGGACGCATTGACGCTCACGTTGAGGGAGCCCCGGAGCAGATCAGCACGAAGCCTGACGGGTGTGGAAGAAGCTGCGCTGCTGTCCATCGATAATTCCTGATTAGCGGGGTCGCAACCCCTGGCGCCTGCATGTCGAAAACGGCTTCTGAAGAGACCTTCCGACGTCACTCGCGTGAGGCTTCGACAAGCCACAGCGATGACTGGGCAGCACGCGTAATTTCTGTAGTGGTGTAGGTCCTTTCCGATCTGGCGTGCGGCGCATCGATGCGGCACGCCTGCAGAAAGGACAGAAGCAGTGCGGACTTGACCGCGAAGTTCATGTTTTGCCCGTCCGGCACCGTGGACGTCACCATCCCGATGACCGCCCCGCCGCTGTCGAACAGCGGGCTGCCACTGGAGCCGGGTTGAATGGGCGCCGTGAACTGGAACAGGCTGGCGTCGCTGTGCAGACCGAAGAGCCCGGATATGCCACCTTGCGTCACCTGCAGACCGCCGCCGGAAATGGAGGCCAGTGGATAACCCAGCACCACGACGTTATCACCTGGCTCGCAGCCAGGACCGTCGCGAAACGTAACAGCAGATAACGGCGAGGCTCCATGCACGCGCAGCAGAGCGATGTCATTACGCCGATCGATCACCACCGGCTCGGCCTTGTAACGGCCTTCCAGCGAGTTGATATAGAAGACGCTCATGTCTTCGATGACATGCGCACAGGTCATCACGTGCGCAGGTCCTACGACGAAGGCTGTTCCGGTCGCCGATTGATGATGCGAGCCGCCGCCGTTCGGAGCGCCCGCCGGACGCCGGGGATGACGATCATCGACCTCCAGCCCGATCTTGCGGCCGAAAGCAGACAGGCCATACGCCGAGCCTTCGCTCAACGCTCGGAATTTCCATTGCTCGTTGCGCTTGTAGAACTCGCCGATGATGATCGCCGCTTCGCCGTTGTCGCGAAGATCGATGCGATGCTCGATCTCGCCGTCCACCTGCAGATGCAGGCTGCCGATCTCGCGAACCGGCCCGGTGGCCGAGAACACGTACACCATCAACAACACCCGATCACTGCCGGCCGGGAGTCGATCCAGCTTCAGCGTACAGCCCACGTTCTGCGGGCCGCCGCTCCACTCCATCCAGCCCTGTTCCTGATGCAGCAGCGCCGGATCGCCCTTGGGCTGTCGCTTGTCATCGACAGCAAGTAGCGCGACTGCGGCATATTCGCCAAAAATCGAAGACCGGCCACTGTCCAGATTCCAGGTGCAAAGCGGATTTGCCAAAGCGGTATTTGCACCTGGCGCCAGAACCTTCATGCCCGATCCTCCCTGATAAGAGCGATTAGTAATAGCAAAAATCTATGGTGCGGATCATACAGTGGCCCGCACGGCAACGGTGATGGCCTTGACCCGAATATCGTCGAGCCAATGTGTTTCCGGTTCTTTCAAGCCCAGACGCCGCGTCGCGAAAATGCCCGGCAGATTGATGCCGGTTTCCCGCGTATATCCAATTCCGCCCGAATAGCGCGGGTTGATTTCGAGCAAGCGCGGCTTGCCGTCGGCATCGTCGCGGGTCTGCACATTGATCAGGCCGTCACAGGCAAAATGCTCTGCGGCGCGGACCGCCAGACGGACCGCCTCGCTGTCGCGCTCGAAGGTCTGGTTCAAGCCCAGCTTGCGCCGCCCGACGAACGCCACGACCTTGCCTTGCTCGCAGACCATGTCCACCGAACACTCGTTGCCGGGCATATAAGGCATCAGCAACATAGGCGGACGGTCTTCGGACTGACGATAGGCGTTCAGGTACGCGCTGAAGGTCGTCTCACGCGAATCGGGGTTGGCGAAACAACGAAAGTCGTCGACGCCCTCCTTGAAACGCCAAAAGCCCTGTCCGTAGATCCCGACCGTAGGCTTGATACACACCTCGCCCGAACCGGCCAGTGCGTCATAGGCGGCCTGTAATTCCTGGGCATTGCTTGCCAGTATGCCCGGGATGCAGGCCAGACCTGCCGCTTCGGCCGCAGCCGTGAAACGGTTCTTGTCGTCGACATCCTGAAAGGTCTTCAGCGACGTTCCGCCGGTGACGAGGTCCAAGCCTTCAGCGACAAAGCGCTCACGCTGTTCTTCGTAACGGCTGCCAACGCGACCGGCGACGATCACCTTCACGCCGAGTGAGCAAGCGGTCTCGATGACCCAGTCGATGCGCTCGTCGTTGTCAGTCGGTTCCTGCAGGGCCACATCGGCCTGCCCGGTAATCTCCGACCGCAACTGGCGATGGGATGCGACAATCTGCACGGAAGCAGGCAAGGCATCGCGAGCGCCCATGATCACTTCACGCTGGCTGGACTGCCCTTCAAGGAACCAAATCATGTAAATCTCCAAAGGACAGGTCCGCCTCAAACGGCCTTGTCGAATTTTGTAATAACTGTTTTGCTTCGAAATGTTCGGATTAAGGCAAAGTCACGCAATTTTAAACAGAGGACGCTGGTATGAAGTGGCTTAAAAGGTCGATTTGGCTTGTGGTATTCGTAGCATTAGGGATCGGCGCATTAAGCCTCTATTACGTCCTGCCGCGCCATGATGTCGTGATGATCACCGGTGTGGAAGTCAAAAGAATGGACGCCGACGGTGTCATCAATGCCGAAAACCCGGCCGACGGCCCGACCCGCGACGTGTACTTCATCAACACCGAGCACCCCGACAACAAGGACGTCGTGGTCTACCGCAACGAAGACACCGGCTGGAGCTTCCCGTGGTACTTCAAGTTCGACTCCGCCGACATCCAGGCCAAGGCCCAGGGCTACTCGCGTGACTCCCAGCAACTGGCACTCATCCGTTACTACGGCTGGCGCATCCAGATCCTCTCCATGTTCCCCAACGTGACCCAGGTCGAAGCCGTCACCACCCGTGACGAACCGTTCCCGGTGTTCAACGCGATCTTCTTTGGCGTGCTGATTGTGCTGCTGGTGCTGATCGTCGTCGTGATCCGCCGCCGCTTCCGCAGGCCGACGCAGCCGCGGGTGGATCAGGTGGTGAGGTAAGGCTCCAGTGCAACACCGAAATCCCGACCTTTTCAGGTCGGGATTTTTGTTTCCGGCTTCAATCGCTACAGGTCTTCACCTTCCTGCGATGCCAAAGCCTTCACATTCCTTCAATAAGACTCAGTCCGCCATGAACCAATACTGAAATACAGCGTCTGTTACGCACATGCAGGCCTTGCGCCACCCCTGGAGCGACAGTGCCTGCCTGCACGTACATCACAAGGACTTTGACCCATGAAGGACCACCGACGCCTGGCGCATTACGTTGCTTTTGGTTTACTGCTTTGCGCGACTACTTATGCGCAGGCAAGTCCGCCTCCTCCTCTCAGTGTCACGCTCGGCCAGAAGCACCTGCAGCTGATCGATCATCAAGGCCGCTGCGCCCTGTCGGAACCTGACCAGAGCCTGCGTGTGCTGGAAATGGCCTGGCCCTGCCAGTTCGGCCCCGACAAACACGGCAATGCCCGTGTCGAAATGTTCAATAACACCCCTATTGTTCTCGTGATGCGCAATGAGCATGAGCCAGCACCTGGCACCAATTGCTTGGCGCAGACCCAGGCCCTGCGCCTGATCAAGGGCAAACTTGAAGCGTCGGTGCGCATGGACACTGCGGGCTGCGGCTATGGCGCTGACCAGAAAGTCTACGTCGGCCTGTTCGACTGGTAACGCCCCCGCCGCACTCTTTTTAACACCCCTAAAACCTCATGGAAGGAAGAGAAAATTGCACTCAAGAAGTACGCTGGCTGCATTACTGGTTTCGCTGGGGCTCGCCCTGGCGGGATGCGACAAAGGCGATCCCCCCAAAAGCGCCTCGCACCCTGCCAACTCGACTCAACAAAGCGTGAGCACCGAGCAGGTAGAAATCGAGAAATACAACGCCTACGTTGATGCCGCAAATCAGGGCGAGGACTTCGGCGAACTACTGGAAAAGCGTGTCGAGCTCTACTCCGGCAAGCTGGCTCCAGGCAAGAAAGTGACTGATTACACGCTGTTCAGTCCTTACGACATCAGCACCCTGCAACGCAAACTGAACCAAGCGCTGGCCATCAGCTTCCCAATGCCGGAACTCGATGAGCCCGCAAAGAACACCTTGGCTGCACTGGCCAAACTGGAACCTATCCATGGCGAACTGGCCAACTACAGTGACTCCAAAGGCTATCTCGCAGACGACGGCAAAAAGGCACGGGAAATGGAACCGGCCCTGGAGGCGGCTATGAAAGACGTAGCCGAAGCCCAGGCCGTATTTTTTGACGGTATTCGCAAACGCGACGAGATCAACACCCGAACAGCCTTCGATAACGCTGAAAAAGACACCCTGGCCTACTACCGTGCCGGTATCGTCGTGTACGGCAAGGAGTCCGCACGGCTGGCCAGCGACTTCTTCGCAAGCGCGGGCAGCGAAGCGAAGGCCAAACCCCTCGAAGAAAGCCTTAACCATACTGCCCAAATGATCGAAGGCTGGGACAAGAAATCCCGCGAACAGAAACGTCCAGCCAGTTGTTCCATCGTACTGAGCGACCTTAACGGTTTCGTCGGGAAGGGACGCGAAGCAGTCAGCAACGCAAAAAACGGCCGCTACAAGCGCGAAAACTCCAGCGAGCTGAGCTGGAAGATCAGCAACCCGATCAAGCGAGATTCCGACGACCTGCAACGGGCGTTCAGCAAGCTGATCAACAGCATGAACCGGAACGATTGTATCTGAGGCCGGTTCGTCGAATACGACAAGGTAATTGAAAGCAAAAAAGCCTCGAAATCCGCAGGGATTCGAGGCTTTTTGCGTTCTGGTGCCGAAAACAGGAATCGAACCTGCGACCTTCGCGTTACGAGTGCGCTGCTCTACCGGGCTGAGCTATTTCGGCCTAGGAAATGGTCATGCATTCATTGCGTGCTTCAGACAGTAAAGCACGATAAAAAAGATCATGAGCGTTCCCAACGCCAGCGACGCTTTTAGCAGGACGCTCAACCCATCTCCTTGCTCCATGAATCACAGTAGCAACGAAATAATGGCGTAAAAAACCCGGTCATTGACCGGGTTTTTTCAGCCAGATAAACCTGGGTTAGTTTTTAACATAGCCGTTGGTTACGCACTGACCTGAGTAAGTCCACGTAACCGGAGCGCCTGCAACGATAGGGCCAGGTGTAAGCGTGCAAGTATCAGCCGCTACAATACCTTTAGTAGCGTTAGGGGTCGCTACGATCGCAGCCGTGTTTCCGGTAAGGACAATATTGTTCAATACGTTAGGCACTGCCAAACCCGTTGGCAATACAATACCAATCTCTGCGGCAGTGTCGCAGTCAACCAGTGCAGCCTGTTGTGAAAGACAAACCCCAACAGCTGTTTTCACAGCAGACATTGCAGACAGAACCTCGGTATAGGCAGCTTTTCTCGCATAGTTCTGATAGGACGGAATCGCCACAGCGGCGAGGATCCCGATAATCGCTACAACGATCATCAATTCGATTAACGTAAAACCTTTTTGTGCTTTCATCGCGTACTTCTCCGAGGCGTCAATTTTGTGTGCCTTGAAATGACTGAAGCACACGTCATGCCAATGTGACGTAGACCTTAATTCACTGCACCAAACCGTATCCAATGCACATTCCAACTTTTGGAAATCAGCAGAAACTGACAATTTTCGTCACATCCCGTCATGCCATTTGGCAGCACCCTCCGACTGCGCTATAAACCTCACACTGTCTGCGTCTGGTGGTTTTATGAGTGATGTCGTTGTCCTAACAGGTCTGGCCAAGCAATTGGTCGCCGCCGAGCTTCTTTCCGAAAAAGCCGCTCAACAGGCTTTCCAGCAGGCGCGACGCGACAAGATTTCGCTGGTCAGCTATCTGGTCCAGAACAAACTGGTCAAGAGTCTGACCCTCGCAGAAATGGCCTCGGAGCAGTTCGGCGTGCCGTTCATGGACCTCTCCAGCCTGGATAAAGAAAACCAGCCCAAAGGCCTGGTAAGCGAAAAGCTCGCTCGTCAGCATCACGCGCTGCCGCTATGGCGTCGCGGCAACCGACTCTTTATAGGCATCTCGGACCCGACCAATCATCAGGCTGTCACCGATATCCAGTTCAGCACTGGCCTGAACACTGAAGCGATTCTGGTCGAAGATGACAAACTCAGTGTTGCCATCGACAGGTTCTTTGACAGCGACAGCGGCTTGGGGTCATTGGCCGACATCGACCTGGATCTGGATATAGAACCGGGCGAAAGCGCCAAAGAAACATCAATCACCAGCCGCGACGATGCCGATGACGCTCCCGTCGTCCGTTTCGTCAATAAAATGCTGCTGGATGCCATTCGGCTGGGCTCGTCCGATTTGCACTTCGAACCTTATGAAAAGGTTTTCCGCGTACGTTTTCGTACCGACGGGATTTTGCACGAAGCTGCCCGACCGCCGATCAATCTGGCCAACCGAATTGCTGCACGTCTAAAGGTGATGGCCAGTCTGGACATTTCGGAACGGCGCAAGCCTCAGGACGGCCGGGTCAAGTTGCGTGTTTCCAAAACCAAATCCATCGACTTCCGGATGAACACGCTGCCGACGCTATGGGGCGAGAAGATCGTGATGCGGATTCTCGATCCGACCAGTGCACAGATGGGTATTGATGCGCTTGGCTACGAGCCGGATCAGAAAGAGCTTTATCTGGAAGCGCTCAAGCAGCCGCAGGGCATGATTCTGGTGACCGGCCCGACCGGCTCGGGCAAAACCGTTTCGCTGTACACGGGCCTTAATATTCTCAACACCGTGAATATCAATATCTCAACCGCCGAAGACCCGGTGGAGATCAACCTGGAAGGTGTCAATCAGGTCAACGTCAACCCGCGTCAGGGCATGGACTTCTCCCAGGCGTTGCGCGCGTTTCTGCGTCAGGACCCGGATGTGATCATGGTCGGTGAGATTCGTGACCTGGAAACCGCCGAGATTGCGATCAAGGCTTCTCAGACCGGCCACATGGTGTTGTCGACGCTGCACACCAACAGCGCAGCAGAAACGCTGACCCGCTTGCATCACATGGGCGTTGCGGCATTCAACATCGCCACGGCGATCAATCTGATCATTGCTCAGCGACTGGCGCGCAAGCTGTGCAGCCACTGCAAGAAGGAAGTCGACGTTCCCCATGAGACGCTGATCAAGGAAGGCTTCCCGGAGTCGAAAGTCGGCACCTTCAAACTGTACGGCCCGGTCGGGTGCGAACACTGCAACGGCGGCTATCGAGGCCGAGTCGGGATTTACGAAGTCGTGAAAAAAACGCCGGAACTGGAGCGCATCATCATGGAAGAAGGCAACTCGCTGGAGATTTCCAGGCAGATGCGCAAGGATGGTTTCAATGACCTGCGAACATCCGGCTTGTCGAAAGCCATGCAGGGCATTACCAGCCTGGAAGAAGTCAATCGCGTGACCAAGGATTAAGCATGGCCAGTAAAGCAGTCAAAGTCAGTGTTTTCACCTGGGAAGGCGTAGACAAGAAAGGCAGCAAGATCAGCGGCGAGTTGAGTGGCCACAATCCGGCGCTGATCAAGGCTCAACTTCGTAAGCAGGGTATCAACCCGACCAAAGTGCGTAAAAAAACAGTGTCGATCTTCGGCAAGGGCAAGAAGATCAAGCCATTGGACATCGCTTTTTTCTCTCGGCAGATGGCGACGATGATGAAGGCTGGCGTTCCGCTGCTGCAGTCGTTCGACATCATCAGCGAAGGTTCGGAGAATCCGAACATGCGCTCTCTTGTCGACTCCCTGAAACAAGAAGTATCGGCAGGTAACAGTTTTGCGACCGCCCTCAGACAAAAGCCAGAACACTTCGATGATCTTTTCTGCAACCTGGTGGACGCTGGCGAGCAGGCGGGAGCTCTGGAAAGCCTGCTGGACCGTGTTGCGACCTACAAGGAAAAAACCGAAAAGCTGAAAGCCAAGATCAAGAAAGCCATGACTTATCCAGCTGCAGTTCTGGTGGTGGCTATCATTGTTTCCGGTATTTTGCTCATCAAAGTGGTTCCCCAGTTCCAATCGGTTTTTGCCAGTTTCGGAGCGGAACTGCCTGCTTTCACGCTCATGGTGATAGGGCTTTCGGAGATAGTACAAACTTGGTGGCTTGCAATTCTTGGCCTTTTCATCGCGGGCATTTTTCTGTTCAAACGGTCCTATAAACAGTCACAGAAGTTTCGCGACAGTATTGACAGATTTTTGTTGAAAATCCCTATTATTGGGCCGTTGATCTTCAAGTCGTCGGTGGCGCGGTACGCTCGGACACTCGCAACCACTTTTGCTGCAGGCGTCCCGCTAGTCGAAGCCCTGGACTCGGTTGCGGGCGCAACCGGTAATGTCGTATTCAGAAATGCGGTCATGAAGATCAAGCAAGATGTCTCAACGGGCATGCAACTAAACTTTTCGATGCGCTCCACTGGCGTTTTCCCGAGCCTTGCCATCCAGATGACCGCCATCGGGGAAGAGTCCGGAGCACTGGACAGTATGCTCGACAAGGTCGCCACCTATTACGAAGATGAAGTCGATAACATGGTCGACAGCCTGACCAGCCTCATGGAGCCAATGATCATGGCGGTACTTGGGGTCATCGTCGGCGGTCTGGTGATCGCCATGTATCTGCCGATATTCAAACTTGGAAACGTTGTCTGACATGCCCCTCCTCGACTTTCTGGCCAGCTCAACGCTGGCCTTTGTTATTTTCATTGGCGTACTCGGTCTGCTGATCGGAAGCTTCCTCAACGTCGTGGTCTACCGCCTGCCCAAAATGATGGAGCACGACTGGAAAGCCCAGTCGCGGGAAATGCTCGGCCTGCCCGCCGAGCCTGAACAGCCCACCTTCAACCTGATCCTCCCCCACTCCCGCTGCCCCCGCTGCGCGCATCAGATCCGTCCTTGGGAAAACCTGCCGGTAGTCAGCTACCTGATGCTTGGCGGCAAGTGTTCGCAATGCAAGGCGCCGATCAGCAAGCGCTATCCGCTGGTCGAGCTGGTCTGTGCGGTGTTGTCGGCCTATGTGGCCTGGCATTTCGGCTTTGGTTGGCAGACGGCGGCAATGCTGGTGCTGAGTTGGGGCTTGCTGGCGATGAGCCTGATAGACGCCGACACCCAGCTGCTGCCTGACTCACTGGTATTGCCGTTGATGTGGCTGGGCCTGATCGTCAACGCGTTTGGCCTGTTCACGTCGTTAAGCGACGCTTTGTGGGGTGCCGTGGCGGGGTATCTGTCGTTGTGGTCGGTGTTCTGGCTGTTCAAGCTGATCACGGGCAAGGAAGGCATGGGCTACGGCGACTTCAAACTGCTGGCCATGCTCGGGGCGTGGGGCGGCTGGCAGATCCTCCCGCTGACGATCCTGCTGTCATCGCTGGTGGGGGCCATTCTTGGCGTGATCATGATGCGATTGCGCAATGTCGAATCCGGTACTCCGATCCCCTTCGGTCCTTATCTGGCCATCGCGGGGTGGATCGCTTTGCTCTGGGGTGGTCAAATAACCGACTCCTATTTGCAGTTTGCCGGTTTCAAATGACCCACCCTGATCAAAAACCCTGGATTCTCGGCCTGACTGGCGGCATCGGCAGCGGTAAAAGTGCGGCAGCGCAGTGCTTCATCGACCTGGGCATCCATACCGTGGATGCCGATCATGCTGCGCGCTGGGTGGTGGAACCTGGACGACCGGCGCTGGAACAGATCGTCGAGCACTTTGGCGCTGGCGTTTTGCAGGCCAGCGGTGAACTGGACCGGGGTGCGCTGCGTAAGCTGATCTTCGAACAGCCCGAAGAACGGCGCTGGCTGGAGTCACTGCTGCACCCGCTGATCAATCAGGAAATCAGCCGGTATCTGGCGCGTGCCACGTCACCCTACGCCATCCTGGTGTCACCGCTGCTGATCGAATCCGGTCAGTACCGCACAGTCCAGCGATTGCTGGTGATCGATGCACCCCAGGCACTGCAGATAGAGCGCACCATGCTGCGCGACAGCTCAAGCCAGGAGCAGGTCCAGGCCATCCTCAAGGCTCAGGTGCAGCGCGAAGAACGCTTGCGCCATGCCGACGATGTGCTGGTCAACGATCAGGATACGGCCTGGCTGAAAAGCGAAGTCGAGCGGCTGCACCACTTTTACCTTACTTTGCGTGGAGGCCAATCATGAGCCAACCAATGACCGTTCAATGCCCAACCTGCGGCGCGCCCGTGGAATGGAGCGCGGCCAGCCCCAACCGTCCGTTCTGCTCGGACCGCTGCAAACTGATCGACCTCGGTGCCTGGGCATCGGAAGAACACGCCATTCCGGTGAGTCCGGATGCAGAAGACGACCTGTTCTCGGGCGATCTGGAAGCGCCACACAGAGGGCACTGAGGCTTAAGCGGGTTCTTTTCTCAAGCAACTCCATCGCCTGATGATCGTTACCACGCACTGCGTCCGCTCAAGAATGTGGCGCAGAGCGTCCCGGGAGGCATGCCCACGCGCGATGGGCACGATCAGCGCGCGGTAAACCCTGATCGTTCCCAAGCCCCAGCGATCATCGTTTACCACAAGTCTTGCTGCAACCAACGGACTGTGGGAGGCGGCTTGCCGGCGATCCAGCCGACGCGGTATGTCAGGGAAATCGCGTCATCGTTCATCGCCGGCAAGCCGCCTCCCACGGTCCGGTGTTTGATGCGCGACAGCGCTACGTCGAAGACGTGGTGGCGCCTCCCACGGAGTATGCATTCAGTCAGATACTTTGGTTTTGCCCCGGCAGGATGATACCCCTCCGTTATGGCCTTTCCAGCGCCGCACGCAGCGTCTCGGCACTCCCGAACTGTTGCTGACTCACCAACTGCCCATCGCGCAATTGCAACCACAGGACTTTATCCTCGTCACCCGCGTACTGCGGCACGATGCGGGCTTCGCGGTCGAGCATGACGCGGTAGGTGTAGTCGCGCATTTTGGGGATGGCGAACATTTTGGCGATGATGGTCGGCATTTTCTGGATGTCGGCCACGAAGACGGTGTTGCGCGCTTCGAGAAAGCCCTTGGGTTTTTCCGCCAGCGCGGCGTTGACCAGTTTGGCGGCGTCCATGCTTCTGGCGACCAGCAGGGTTTGCGTCTGGTTGTTCAGGGTATAAGGCTGATCGTACTGATCGAGCAGTGTCCACGGCGCCAGGCGCTCGCCGGTTTGCAGGGCATTGGCCGTCAGCGGCAGCAGGGCCAGGAACAGCATGGGCAGAAATTTCAACGGGGCACTCCTCGAAAAGGTAATGTTTGCCAGAAGGCGCTTGCGGCAAGCCAAAATGAAAGCCAGTTTACACCCACACATTCTCTCTTCCAGTGACAGCGATTAGAACGCTAAGCTTGGGCCTATGGATGACTCAGACTACTTACGCCTGTTGACGATCCAGGCCGAACAAGCCAACGCCTTTCTTTCCAATGCGCGAAAGTGGGAGCGTGAGCGGTGGGTTTGTCAGCGCCTGCTGCAGGGCCTGAACATCCCGCATCGCAACGAAGACTTCACGCCTGCTGGCCAGGAGCCGCCGGACGTGCTGTTTCGTGATGCGTGCTTCGAGGTGTTTTTCGTGCTCGACGAGGGTCGCCGTCTCAATGACGAGTGGCGCGAGGAGCTGGAGCGACGACGCAGTGCCTTCTCCCTGAGCCAGCTGGTGCGCCGTGAGGCCAAGCCCAAGCGCATCCCGGCCTCCGAACTGCTGCGACGCCTCGCCCCTACCCTGCGCAAGAAATCCCACAACTACCGCGAACGGGGCCTGGACCTCGGCGAGCTGGACATCATTGCCTTCGCCAGCCTCAAGCGCGAAGTGCTGGACCTCAACAGCCATTTCCCGCCGCCCACCGAGTACCTGCGTCAAGGCTGGCGCTCGCTGTCACTGGTGGGGCCGACCTTTGCCCGTGTATTGTTCGCGCACCCGGATGCTCCGGACTTTCTGCGTACCAATCTGGGCCGCAGTGTCGTTTTCGATGTTGGAATCAGTTTATGAGCCCGTTACAGGAACTGCTGGCCGACGTCCCGCAGCACGGTCGTGTGCGCTGGATTGGCGTGCGCCCCGAATCACGTGTCGACATGATAGAACTGGATGCCGTAGAAGCGCGCCGCGAAGCCGGCCTGACCGGTGACCACTCGCGCCCTGGGCCGCGTAACGCCCGGCAGGTCACGCTGATTCAGTGGGAACATTTGGCTGTGGTCAGCTCTCTTCTGAACAGGTCGGCGGAAAATCCCATCGTGCCTCAGGACCTGCGCCGTAACCTGGCGATCAGCGGCATCAATCTGTTCAGCCTGAAGGGACGCCGTTTCAGGATCGGCCAGGCGATTTTCGAGACCACGGGCTGGTGTCAGCCTTGCGCGCGCCTTGAGCAACGGCTCGGCCATGGGACCTTTCAGGCGGTGCGCGGGCATGGCGGAATTACCGCCCGAGTGATACAAAGCGGAATCATCCGGCTGGACGACACGCTTCAGGTCGAACCGCTGGAAAGCACCGATTCATGGCCTCCTGTCAGGCAGTACACGCGAAACGAAACGTAAGACGAGACATAAAATGAGCAGCCGTCTGAACCCGGACGACCAACGGCGTGTCGAAGAATACCTTCAGACGCCCCAGCACCAAGTCGAGCGCAGGCCTTTCCGGCCTTGGCTGCTCCTGATCATGCTGGTGGTCGTGGTCATCGGACTGGGCCTGCTGAGCCGTTTTCTGAGCCATCTGACGCTATGAGCTGCCTTGCGCTCGCGAAGATCGAGCTCCTCCCGAATTCCTTAAACCTTCTGAGTAATCCTTATGACTCATCGTATTGTCATCGTTGGTGGAGGCGCTGGCGGTCTGGAGCTGGCTACCCGTCTGGGTAAAACCCTGGGCAAGAAAGGCACGGCCAGCGTCACGCTGGTGGACGCCAACCTGACCCACATCTGGAAACCGCTGCTGCACGAAGTGGCCGCTGGCTCATTGAACTCGTACGAAGACGAGCTCAACTACGTGGCACAAGCCAAATGGAACAACTTTCAGTTCCAGCTGGGGCGCATGACCGGTCTTAACCGCACCGGTAAACAGGTGCATCTGGCCGCTACACTGGATGAAAACGGTGCCGAACTGGTCCCTGCACGCAGCCTGGATTACGACTCACTGGTCCTGGCAGTGGGCAGCACCACCAACGATTTCGGCACCAAGGGCGCGGCGGAACACTGTCTGTTTCTCGACACCCGCAAGCAGGCCGAGCGTTTCCACCAACAGCTGCTCAACCACTACCTGCGTGCGCATGCCGGTCAGGCGGACGCTGCCCAGGAAATCACGGTTGCCATCGTCGGTGCCGGTGCGACAGGCGTTGAGTTGGCGGCCGAGTTGCACAACGCAGCCCACGAACTGGCCGCTTACGGGCTGGGTCAGATCAAGCCGGAAAACCTGCGCATCACCGTGATCGAAGCAGGCCCGCGGGTTCTGCCGGCGCTGCCCGAGCGCATCGGTAGCCCGGTCCACAAGACCCTGAACAAGCTCGGCGTGACGGTGCTGACCAACGCTGCCGTGAGCGAAGTCACGGCCGATAGCCTGATCACGGCAACCGGTGAAGTCATTCCTGCAACCCTGAAGGTCTGGGCGGCAGGCATTCGTGCCCCGGCGTTCCTCCACGAACTGGATGGGCTGGAAAGCAACCGTATCAACCAGCTGCAGGTGTTACCGACCCTGCAAACCACTCGCGACGAAAACATCTTTGCCTTCGGCGACTGCGCCGCCTGCCCGCAAAAAGGCACCGACCGCAATGTCCCGCCTCGCGCTCAGGCTGCGCATCAGCAGGCGTCATTGCTGGTCAAATCCCTGCGTCTGCGGATCGAAGGCAAGACGCTGCCGGAATACACCTACAAGGACTACGGCTCGCTGATCTCACTGTCCAGCTTCTCGGCGGTGGGCAACCTGATGGGCAACCTGACAGGCAGTGTCATGCTCGAAGGCTGGCTGGCGCGGATGTTTTACGTGTCGCTGTACCGCATGCACCAAATGGCGCTTTACGGCATGTTCCGCACGCTGATGCTGATGCTGGGCAGCCGGATCGGCAAAGGCACCGAGCCACGGATGAAGCTGCACTAACAGGTCGTGATCGGGCATGCCGATGTTCTGCATTGGCATGCCTTCCCGGATATCTCCGTGTCCTGCGAGCCTCCTGAACAGAACTCCCTGGCCTTGAATCACCGATTCAAGGCTGACCTTACCCGCCTCTTCTTCTCCCCTCACCTTCACCACACCGTTCAAGCTGCGTACAGCCAGTGCTTGCCATATTTGCCTGGCCAGCATGTTCTGTTGCCATCGAAGCGGTCCGGCCAAAATGTATCAAACCTGACACACGCCGGACGCTTGGCCCTACACGACGCACCTCACATTCTGGTTGATCCGCCTCTGTGCTCATAACGACAAGCCCCTCACGGGCATCTTTTTCAGAAGAGCGAACGACCTGCTGCCATGAATAACATGAACCCGTTGAAGACCTTCCAGAACGAGCCCTTGCTGGATGTGATGTACGGCCCGATGCAACCGGAGTTGCTGCGCGAGGAGGTGCTGGCCGATTTACTCGAAGCCACGGCGCAGCAATACCCCGAGCAGATAGCGCTCATTTTTGGCGAGCGTCGGCTCACTTACCGTGAACTGAACCGGCAGGCCGATCAGGTGGCGTCGGCGCTGATTCAGGCAGGCGTAAAGCCTGGCCATATCGTCGGACTCTGGTTGCCGCGAGGCATTGAGCTGCTGGTGATGCAGGCCGGTATTGCCAAGGCCGGTGCCGCCTGGCTGCCGCTCGACCTGGACACCCCAGTGGATCGCCTGCAAATCTGCATCGAGGACGCTGGCGCGACAGGTGTGGTCTGCAATCAATCCCTTGGCATCCTGTTGCGTGATACCGGGCTGACCGCATGGACTGCAGAAGCGTTGCTGATGCCAACCGATTCAGCCCCGATGCGCCGCAGCGGCGCTTTGCCGGATCATCCGGCCTACGTCATCTACACCTCAGGCTCTACAGGCAAGCCCAAGGGCATCGTGATTTCCCAGCGCAACATCTGCCACTTCCTGCGCAGCGAAAACGCGGTACTCGGCATCCGTGCGAGCGACCGCATCTACCAGGGCTTCTCGGTCGCGTTCGACATGTCGTTCGAGGAAATCTGGATTGGCTATCTGGTAGGCGCAACCCTATGGATTGGCCCCAAGGAAACCAGTGGCGATCCCGAGACCCTGCCGCGCCTGCTGAATGAACAGCAGATCACCGTTTTGCATGCGGTGCCGACGTTACTGGCCCTGTTCAGCGAAGACGTACCGAGTCTGCGGCTGATCAATCTGGGCGGCGAAATGTGCCCCGAGTCGCTGGTGGATCGCTGGTCAAAACCGGACCGGCAGATGTTCAACACCTACGGCCCCACCGAAGCCACGGTGTCCGCCAGTCTGGCGCGACTGTCGCCCGGCCGCCCGGTCAATATAGGCCAGCCGCTGCCCAACTACGGCCTGCTGATCATCGCCCATGATTCACAGGTTGGCAGCGAACACCCGCCCACGCTGTTGCCACGCGGACAGACCGGCGAGCTGTGCATCATCGGTCCCGGTGTTGCCGAAGGTTATCTCGGGCGCCCGGACCTGACCCGGGACAGGTTCATCCCCAACCCGTGGTCCATCGGCCATCATGACGCCCGCCTGTATCGCACCGGGGATCTGGCGCGTATTGACCATGAAGGGCAGGTGCATTGCCTGGGTCGTGCGGATGATCAGGTCAAGATTCGCGGTTTTCGTGTCGAACTCGGTGAGATAGAAGCCTTGATGGCGCAGGAACCCGGCGTTGGCACTGTAGCCGTGCTGTTGCGCAACGATAACGGGCTCGATCAACTGGTCGCCTATGTGGTGTGTGACGATGCGCCGCCAGCCGCATTCACGAGCCGTCTGCGCAAGGCGCTGCAGGCACAGCTTCCGCCCTACATGGTGCCGAATCAGTTCGAGCTGCTCGAGTCCATGCCGCGCCTGATGTCCGGCAAGATCGATCGCAAGGCGCTCAAGGCGCGTCCGTTGAAAGTCGATGATGCCGGAGCCGAATCCGATGTCGCTGAAACGCCCGGCGAAGTTGCGCTTTTCGCAGCGTTGGCCGCGTTGTTTCCAGGCGTGCCGATCCGTCGGCATGCCGACTTTTTTACCGATCTGGGCGGGCATTCCTTTTTTGCCGCCCGACTGGCCTCCGCACTGCGCGCCGACCCGCGCTTCGCGCACATTACCGTGCGCGACATCTATCAACAGCGGCGGGTCGACGCCATCGCTGCCGTTCTCGAACAGACGCCTCAAGCCAGCGTTGAATCCGCGCCATGGACGCCACCTTCAGCCTGGCGACGCTGGCGCTGCGGCGTAGCGCAGGCACTGGCGCTACCGGTGATGGTCAGCCTGCGCATGTCACAGTGGCTCGCGCCATTCTTCACGTATCACTACCTGACCGGTTCACCGGACGACTCCGTCGCCTTGGCCACGCTCGCGTCGGTCGTGGTATTCCTGATCGCCACCGTTCTGCAGTTCATGATCGCGCTGTCAGGCAAATGGCTGATCGCCGGCCGCCTCAAACCCGGCGTCTACCCGCTGTGGGGCATGACCTACTTTCGCTGGTGGGCCGCCGATCGCATGGTCGAGTCGGCACCGACCTACCTGTTGAGCGGGTCGTCACTCTACCCGGCATGGCTGCGTGCGCTGGGTGCAAGGATCGGGCGTGACGTGATCATTGGCGGCGCGGTAGTACGCAGCCCCGACCTGCTGCAGCTCGATGACGGTGTCAGCGTCGGCAACGGCGTCAGCTTTGAAAATGCACGCGTCGAACGCGGCCAGTTGCATCTGGGCCAGATCACGTTGCAGGCCAACGCCTGCGTCGGGTCCTACGTGATCATGGAAGGCAATACCGGCGTGGGCCCACTGGGTCATCTGGAGTCACAGTCTGCACTGGCAGAAGGCCGCGAAGTGTCCGCAGGTCGTATTTGGCAGGGCTCACCGGCGCGCGATGTCGGCTCGTTCGACACCCGGCACCAACCTCAGCGGCCTGCCGTGAGTAAAAACCGTCTGCGCGCAGAAACGCTGTTTTTCACAGCAGGCATTCTGTTGATCGCTACGCTGTTTTTCATTCCGGTTTTCCCCACCTTTTTCTTGATGGACTGGTTTGACGCACAGCACGTATTGCCCTGGCTGGCAGGCACCAGCGTAGGCAGCCAACTCGCCCGGTACTTCATGCTGGCCTTTCCGGCGAGCGCAGTGCTGATTGTCGCGACGGCACTCGCATCGGCTGCCTTGCGCTGGATTGCCCTGCCCCGACTCAAGCCGGGACGCTACGCCGTACACAGCAACACCTATTGCGCCAAATGGCTGATCAGCCACATTCAGGAGGCGAGCCTTAACGTGCTTTCCGGCATCTACGCAACGGTGTACGCGCCTTTCTGGTACAGGCTGTTGGGCGCAAAGGTCGGGCGTAACGCTGAAATCTCCAGCGCTCAGGGTGTGATCCCCGACATGCTGACCCTGGGTGATGAAACCTTCATCGCCGATGCCGTGATGCTGGGTGACGAACGCATCGACGGCGGCTGGATGACCCTGCAGCCGACCGTGATCTCCAACCGCAGTTTTGTCGGCAATGGCAGTTACATCGCGGACGGCACCGTGCTGCCCGAGAACGTGCTGATCGGCGTTCACTCAAGCACGCCGCCCAACAATGAACTGGCAGATGGCGACACCTGGCTCGGCTCGCCACCGATCAACCTGCCCGCGCGCGAGCAGGCCAGTGGTTATCCCGAGTCGCTGACGTTCAAGCCCTCGGTACTTCGACGTCTGGCGCGAGGTTTGATCGAGGGTATTCGTATCGTTACGCCAAATGCCGTGATGATTGCCGTCGGCTACACCGTCATGCTGGACCTGATGCCCCTCACCGAACAAGGCCGATGGGGCGCCGTTATGGTCTATCTGGCGCTGATCGGTCTGGCTTACAGCGTGGGCAACTTTTTACTGGTAGCTGGTTTGAAGTGGCTGCTCATCGGCAGGTACCAAAAGCGTGCCACGCCAATGTGGACTCCGTTTGTCTGGCTGTCCGAAGGGATCACCAGTCTTTACGAGGGCATGGCAGCGCCGCACTTCATGCGGTACCTGCGAGGCACGCCATGGCTGCCGCTGGCCTTTAACCTGCTCGGCTGCAGGATTGGCCGAGGCGTTTACATGGACACGACCGACATTACTGAATTCGACTGCGTGAACATTGGCGCGGACAGTGAACTGAATGCCGGTGCCTGCCCGCAGACCCACCTGTTCGAAGACCGGGTGATGAAAATCGACCAGGTGAACATCGGCGAGCGGGTGTACATGGGACCACGCAGCGCCGTGCTTTACAGCGCAGACGTAGGCAACGACGCCCACCTGGGCTCGCTGACGCTGGTCATGAAAGGCGAAAACATCCCCGCGCTCAGCCGTTGGGCGGGGTGTCCGGCGGCGCCTGCCAAGGCATGAGTCACTTGCCGGCCGGCGCTTTCAAGAGCAAAGGCTGGTTCGCTCACCCGCAGCCCGACCATCTGCCCCGTCGAAGACACTGCGAACAGGTGCTGTTGGTCAGCACTCTGGTCGAGCCCAGCGCTTCAAGAGCAGACGCAAGAGCCCGTATTCGCGGCCACTTGCGTCAATGCCTCGCCCAATGGCTGGGATTGCCGCACGATGCAATTACGCTGGCCAGCACTCCCGGCCACCCTCCTCGATTATGGATCGAAGGCCTGAAGGAGCCGGGCCTGTCGTTCAGCCATGAGACCGGGCTTTCAGTCGCCGCAGTGAACCTGAGTGGTCTGGTGGGGGTCGATGTGATGACTGTACAGAACGTGCCGGACTGGCAGACCGTAGCAAGGGATTACCTCGGCCCGACGGTGACGCACCGATTGCAGGAAACGCCTGAAGGGGCACGCAACCTCGCGTTGGCCAACGCCTGGTGCCAGCACGAAGCACTCTTAAAGCTGCACGGCAGACACCTCATCGAATGGACCGAGCACTCCAGGTCAGAGGGATCTCTGGTTGAGCTCGAGCTGCTGCCAGGGTTGGCGGGGGCATTGGCCATGCTCTGATCCTGACCACTCAAACGCTCTGACTGGCGATTCACTGCCTGTCCAGAATAACCTTCCTCTTTGTTATCGAGACGAATAAGAGATGAAATTGCTCCCTACACGTCACCTCACGATGCTTTTCGCTGCATGTGCTGCTTTCAGTGCAACCGCTCAGGCCGAAGCACTCAACGTGATGACCTCTGGCGGCTTTACCGCCGCATACACGTTGCTGGGTCCTCAATACACGGCCTCAAGCGGCGACACGCTGACAACGATCCTCGGCCCTTCGATGGGCAAGGCACCCGAAGCCATTCCCAACCGACTGGCGCGTGGCGAGCACGCCGACGTGGTCATCATGGTGGGCTATGCGCTGGATGAGCTGATCAAGCAGGGCAAAGTCGACCCTGCCTCACGCGTGGAGCTGGCTGATTCGCGCATCGGGATGTCAGTCAAGGCAGGTGCGCCAAAGCCGTCCATCAGCACTGATGCCGAACTGAAACAAGTGCTTCTGAATGCCAAATCTGTCGCGTACTCGGACAGCGCGAGCGGGGTTTATATCGAGAAAGAGCTGTTCAAGAAACTGGGTATCCAGGAGCAGCTCGTGCCAAAAAGCAAAATGATCGAGCGCATTCCCGTCGCGTCAGTGGTTGCCAAGGGCGACTACGAAATTGGCTTCCAGCAGGTCGCCGAATTGATGCCTGTACCGGGCGCAGCCTTCGTCGCCAAGATTCCGGAGGATGTGCAATCGGTGACTCGCTACGCCGCGGGCATTCCGGTCAATGCAGATCATCCGAAGCAGGCAAAAGCACTGCTCGCTTACCTGTCGTCACCCAAGGCGCAACCGGCCGTGCAGTCCACCGGACTGGATTCCGTGCCCCGCTAACACAAAGGATTTTTTGACTGGATGACGGCTTCACCAGTGTTTTGACGCCGGTGTGGTCGTCACTTGAGAGCGTTGGCCAGCGGCTGAGCAACCAAACCGGCTTTACGGAGAAACAAAAAAGGCGTCCCGAAGGACGCCTTTTTTGTTGGACTCAAGACCAATGTTCTTGAGTCCTGATCTTCAACCCTGATACAGCCGGGCGAAAATGGTCGGGGTAAGGGGATTCGAACTCCTGACATCCTGCTCCCAAAGCAGGCGCGCTACCGGACTGCGCTATACCCCGATGATGCTAAAAAGCACCTCTAAAGAGGCGCTTTTTATTTGGATGATGCTTATGGCATCACTCCCTAAGATCCAGCCAGATACAAACTAGCCAAAAATGGTGGGTCGTGTGGGATTCGAACCTACGACCAATTGGTTAAAAGCCAACTGCTCTACCAACTGAGCTAACGACCCAAATATGGTCGGGGTAAGGGGATTCGAACTCCTGACATCCTGCTCCCAAAGCAGGCGCGCTACCGGACTGCGCTATACCCCGACTGAAACATCATTGAACCTTGCGAAATCTGGCTCCACGACCTGGACTCGAACCAGGGACCCAGTGATTAACAGTCACTTGCTCTACCAACTGAGCTATCGCGGAACTATCGATTTCAGATTCAACGTTACCACTTGCCGCATTGAAATCACATCGCTGTTAACTCTTTGATTTCAATCTCAATGACGTTTGCGCTTCGTTTGTATCGTTGCGTTCACGTCTCTGAGGCGCGCTATTCTACAATTTTAAAAACACCTGTCAACCCTCTAAATTGCTTTTTAAGACAATGATTTGCGATTTTTTTTCAGATCGCCTTTCAGGGCTGATTTTGCTGCGCACATCACCCTCAACAAAAAGGGCTCCCACTCGGGGAGCCCTCCTTTATAAGGCAACAGGCCTGATCAGGCAAACACGATCTCGTCGTCGACTACCCGACCAGTGATGCCGGTGCCGGGCACGAAGCTGCCCGACAGGATGAGCTGCGCCAGCGGGTTTTCGATCCAGCGCTGAATCGCACGCTTCAGTGGGCGTGCGCCATAGACCGGGTCGTAGCCAACGGCAATCAGCTTGTCCAGCGCCTCAGGGCTCAGCGTCAGAGAAAGCTCGCGCTCGGTCAGACGCTTGCGCAGGCGATCCAGCTGGATGTCGGTGATACCGGCAATCTGATCACGCGCCAACGGCTCGAAGATCACCACTTCGTCGATCCGGTTGATGAACTCCGGCCGGAAATGCGTACTGACGGCATCCATCACGGCTGCACGCTGCGCCTCGCGATCCCCCACCAGTTCCTGGATCTGCGCCGAGCCCAGGTTGGAGGTCATGACGATCACGGTATTGCGGAAATCCACCGTACGGCCATGGCTGTCGGTCAGACGGCCGTCTTCCAGCACCTGCAACAGAATGTTGAACACATCCGAGTGCGCCTTCTCGACCTCGTCGAGCAGGATCACCGAATACGGTTTGCGACGTACGGCCTCGGTCAGGTAACCGCCTTCCTCGTAACCGACATAACCCGGTGGCGCACCGATGAGCCGCGCCACAGAATGCTTCTCCATGAACTCGGACATGTCGATCCGCACCATGGCCTCTTCGGTGTCGAACAGGAACTCGGCCAGCGCCTTGCACAGTTCGGTCTTGCCCACGCCGGTCGGGCCGAGGAACATAAACGAACCGCTTGGACGGTTCGGGTCGGACAAGCCCGCACGCGAACGGCGCACGGCGTTCGACACAGCGACCACGGCCTCTTCCTGACCGATCACCCGGTTGTGCAACAGGGTTTCCATCTTCAACAGTTTTTCGCGCTCGCCTTCCAGCATCTTGGAAACCGGGATACCGGTCCACTTGGACACGACTTCGGCGATTTCTTCCTCGGTCACTTTGCTGCGCAGCAACTGGTTCTCCGGTTTACCGTGCTGATCGACCATCTGCAGGCTGCGTTCCAGGTCCGGGATGATCCCGTACTGCAATTCAGCCATGCGGTTCAGGTCGCCACGACGGCGTGCCGCTTCAAGCTCCTGACGCGACTGCTCGATTTTCTGCTGGATCTGCGCCGAGCCGGTCACTTCGGCTTTTTCAGACGTCCAGATTTCCTCCAGATCCGCATATTCCAGCTCCAGGCGCTGGATATCGTCCTGAAGCTTGTCCAGACGCTTGATGGCCGCCTCGTCCTTCTCTTTCTTGAGCGCCTGGGCTTCCACTTTCAGCTGGATCAGGCGACGCTCAAGACGGTCGAGCACTTCCGGCTTGGAGTCGATTTCCATCCGAATGCGGCTGGCGGCTTCGTCGATCAGGTCAATCGCCTTGTCGGGCAGCTGACGATCCGTGATGTAGCGATGGCTCAGCTTCGCCGCCGCGATGATCGCACCATCGGTGATAGCGACCTTGTGGTGGACTTCGTAGCGCTCTTTCAGGCCACGCAGAATCGCGATGGTGTCTTCTTCGCTCGGCTCGTCCACCAGCACTTTCTGGAAGCGTCGCTCAAGCGCTGCATCCTTCTCTATATATTGGCGATACTCGTTGAGCGTGGTCGCACCCACGCAATGCAGCTCGCCGCGCGCCAACGCCGGTTTGAGCATGTTGCCCGCGTCCATCGAACCTTCGCCCTTGCCGGCGCCGACCATGGTGTGCAGTTCGTCGATGAACAGGATGATCTGGCCTTCCTGCTTGGACAGCTCGTTGAGCAGCGACTTCAGGCGCTCTTCGAACTCACCACGGTACTTGGCACCCGCAATCAGCGCGCCCATGTCCAGCGACAGCAGACGCTTGCCGCGCAGGCCATCAGGCACTTCGCCGTTGATGATGCGTTGCGCCAGACCTTCGGCAATGGCGGTCTTGCCCACGCCGGGTTCGCCGATCAACACGGGGTTGTTCTTGGTGCGGCGTTGCAGAACCTGAATCGTGCGGCGGATCTCGTCGTCACGGCCAATCACTGGGTCGAGCTTGCCTTCTTCGGCGCGCTTGGTCAGGTCAACGGTGTACTTGTCCAGCGCCTGACGTGACTCTTCGACGTTGGGGTCGTTGACCGCCCCGCCGCCACGCAGGTTGTTGATGGCATTTTCCAGCGCCTTCTTGCTGACGCCCTGCCCCAGCAGCAACTTGCCGAGCTTGCTGTTCTCGTCCATGGCGGCGAGCAGCACCAACTCACTGGAAATGAACTGATCACCCTTCTGCTGAGCCAGGCGATCAGCCTGATTGAGCAGGCGCGCCAGTTCCTGCGACATGTTGACGTCGCCGGTCGGGTTCTGGATTTTTGGCAGTTGATCGAGCTCTTTGCTCAATTCCTTGCGCAGGCTGTTCACGTCGAAACCTACCTGCAGCAGCAGAGGCTTGATCGAGCCGCCCTGTTGTTCAAGCAATGCCTGCATCAAATGCGCAGGCTCAATGGCTGGGTGGTCGAGGCCCACTGCCAGCGATTGTGAATCTGATAACGCTAACTGTAATTTGCTGGTCAATCTGTCGATACGCATAGTCACCTTCCTTTAGAGCAGGCCGGAGCAATGAACACACCTGTGACGAAAACCTGCTGAAACACTTATGGATGCGCAATAGATGCGGGCAATTCTGCGTGTTTCAAGACTGACTCGATTGATGTGGATCAGCCTCACGCTCAGGCAAGCCTAGCTGGCTTGCGCAAAAGAGCAGTGTCAGGCGTGATCGATCCAGATCAGCGAGGCAAATCGGCCGGTACGGGCTGCACGGCGATAGGAGAAGAAGCGCGAATCGGTGAAGGTATCGAACCCGCCACCATAAACAGAAGAGATGCCATGCGCCGCCAGCCGCAGGCGCGCCAGCGTATAAATGTCGGCCATGAATCGACCGGCTTTGGCACTGGCGATGAACGCTTCGGAGGTTTCAGGATGCTGACTGACGAAGGCTTCGCGAACCTCCGGACCGACTTCGAACGAAGGCTGACCGATTGCAGGGCCAAGCCAGACCATCACGTCCTCAGGCGCAACCTGCAGGCTGTCGGCAGTCGCTTCCACCACGCCTGCCGCCAGACCACGCCAACCCGCATGCGCGGCAGCAACCCGGGTGCCGTCACGCCGACAGAACAAGGCAGGCAGGCAATCGGCGGTCATGATGGTGCAGGCGACGCCGGGCGTGTCCGTCCAGCTGGCATCGGCTTCCATGACGCACGAAGGATCCGCATGCGCAACGACCACACCATGCACCTGGCGTAACCAGGCGGGCTGGACGTTGAGGGTAGAGGTCAGAGCAGAACGATTGCTGGCAACGGCCTGTGGGCTGTCGTCAACGTGATCGCCGAGATTGAAGGTATCGAACGGAGCCTGACTGGCCCCGCCCGAGCGGGTGGTGACGCAAGACTTGATCTGGGCTGGCGCGGGCCAGTCAGGTATCAGCCAGTCATTCACCCGATGAACGCCTCGCGGTCCTGTTTGAGCAGCGACAGCAGCCAGACGAAGTCGTCAGGCAGTGGCGATTCCCAGCTCATGCGCTTGCCAGTGATCGGGTGATCCAGCTCCAGGAAGCGCGCATGCAATGCCTGACGCGGGAAGGTCTTGAGCGAATCGACCATGGTCAGGCTGGCAGCAGGCGGAATGCGGAAACGACCACCATAGGCAGGGTCGCCGACCAGCGGGTAGTTGATGTGCGCCATGTGCACGCGAATCTGGTGCGTACGGCCGGTCTCCAGCTTGACCCGCACATGGGTGTGCGAACGGAAGCGCTCCAGCACACGGTAATGACTCACCGCCTGCTTGCCGCCTTCCATCACCGCCATGCGTTGACGCTGCTGGCCGTGACGGCCGATCGGCGCGTCGATCTTGCCGCCTGCGGTCACAACACCGATCACGATGCATTCATAAATACGGCTCACGCTGCGACTCTGCAACTGGGTGACCAGTTGGGTCTGCGCCTGAATCGTCTTGGCGACCACCATCAGACCGGTGGTGTCCTTGTCCAGACGGTGCACGATGCCGGCGCGCGGAACATTGATGATGTCCGGCACGTGGTGCAGCAGGGCATTGAGCAGCGTGCCGTCGGCGTGACCGGCAGCCGGGTGCACCACCAGGCCCGCAGGCTTGTTGATGACCAGGATCTGGTCGTCTTCGTAGACGATATCCAGCTCGATGTCCTGAGCGACCCATTCACCCTGGGCCTCCTGCTCGGCAATCAGTTCAAGAATGGCACCACCATGCACGATGTCACGCGGGCGCAGAACGCCACCGTCCACAGTCAGGCGGCCGTCCTTGATCCAGGCGGAAAGGCGCGAGCGCGAGTGCTCAGCGAATAATTGTGCGGCGACTTGATCGAGGCGTTGACCGCCCAATTCGGACGGCACCTCTGCGCGGAGTTCTATATTTTCGGACATGACCAGACTAGGTGGCGGCTAGCCTTTGGTTTCGGCAGCGCGCTTGTGGTTAAATACGGCGTCTTTTGTCCCGCCGGTATCGCGGGGCGCTCATCATAACAGGACGGCCCCGCCCAAGACAGCAGGCCGTTATAGGGACGCAAGCCGCCATGCAAGTGAAACACCTGCTGCTGATCGCCATCCTCGCATTGACTGCGGCCTGTTCGTCGAAGGAAGTCATCGACGAAAACCTCAGCGAAGTCGAGCTGTACCAGCAGGCGCAGGCCGACCTGGGCAATAACAGCTATAACAGTGCCACTGAGAAGCTCAAGGCGCTGGAATCTCGCTATCCGTTCGGTCGCTACGCCGACCAGGCCCAGCTTGAGCTGATCTACTCCAACTACAAGAACGGAGAACCGGAAGCAGCGAAATCTGCCGCCGAGCGCTTCATTCGTCTGCATCCGCAGCATCCGAACGTCGATTACGCCTACTACATGAAAGGCCTGACCTCGTTCGACCAGGACGTCGGCCTGCTGGCGCGCTTCCTGCCGCTGGACCAGACCAAGCGTGACCCGGGCGCTGCCCGTGACTCGTTCAACGAGTTCGCGCAACTGACCAGCCGTTTCCCGAACAGCCGTTATTCGCCCGACGCCAAGCAGCGCATGATCTACCTGCGCAACCTGCTGGCTTCGTACGAAATTCACGTGGCTGACTATTACCTGACCCGTCAGGCCTACGTCGCCGCCGCCAACCGCGGTCGTTATGTGGTCGAAAACTTTCAGGAAACGCCGTCCGTCGGTGATGGCCTGGCCGTCATGGTCGAGTCGTACCAGCGTCTGCACCTCGATGATCTGGCAGCGACCAGCCTCGAAGTCCTGAAAACCAACTACCCGAACCATCCGCAGCTGGACAACGGCGAGTTCACCCCTCGTCAGGCCGAAGCGGACAACCGTTCGTGGCTGTCCAAGGCGACGCTGGGCCTGATCAGCGGCAGTGCGCCGCTGCCACCGGGTGAAACCCGTGCCGATCAGGACATCAAGAAGCAGTATCAGGAAGCCAAGGACGCCATCCCGAAAGAGCTGCTGCCGGAAAACCAGGCAGAGCTGGATGAGCAGGCCGAGAAAGAAGCCGAAGAGAAAGGCACCAAGAGCCGTTCCTGGTTCAGCTACATGACACTGGGTCTGTTCGACTGATTCGAACACGACTCTCGAAAAAAGAGGCCTTTGCAAGGCCTCTTTTTTTATGCGCATTCGCCTCTGTCCGCCCGCCTGCTCCTTGGCTACACTGCGCAGACTCAACTCACTAAGCTGGTAGTCATGCTTCGGTTATTAATGTGGGCCGCGTTGATCGCGGTGGTGGTCTGGTTCATCAAGCGGCTGCTCAATCCCCCGAAACCAAAATCACGTCCGGCACCGCCCGACACCACCGCAGCGCCCATGGTGCGTTGCGCCCAGTGCGGCGTTCACCTTCCTCGTGACCGTGCATTGAGCCAGGAACAACAATGGTACTGCAGCGAGGCGCACAGGCTAGAAGGCCCGGCGGCACGTGACCGCTGAGCCTCTTTCGCTCGGCAGTGCCCAAGCGCAACGGATCCTGCGGCTTTATCACCTTTATCGCCTCGTCATCGGTGTCCTGCTGGTTTCGCTGATTTCCAGCAGCCTGGACACCGAACTGTTGCAGATGGCCAACCCGAACCTGTTTCGCGCAGGCTGCTGGCTGTACCTGGTGTCCAATATCCTGGTGGTGGTGCTGCTGGAGCGGCCGAGCCGCCAGTCTCACCTTTTCAGCCTGGCGCTGGCAGACGCGATCATGCTGTCTGGCCTTTTCTACGCGGCCGGAGGTCCTTCGAGCGGTATAGGCAACCTGCTGATCGCCTCGGTCGCGATCAGTAATGTGCTGTTGCGTGGCCGCATCGGGCTGCTGATCGCGGCCGTCTCGGCCATCGGCATCATCTACCTGACCTTCTACATCAGCCTCGGGACGCCATCGGTTTCCAGCGACTACGTGCAGGCTGGGTTGCTGGGCGCCATGTGCTTCGCTGCCGCCATGCTGGTGCAGGCACTCACGGCGCGCATGCTGAACAGCGAAGTGCTGGCCAAGCAGCGGGCTGCCGATGTCGATAACCTTGAAGAACTTAATGCGCTGATTCTGCAACGCATGCGCACCGGCATTCTGGTACTGGATGCGCGCCGTCAGGTGCTGCTGGCCAATCAGGGCGCGCTGAACCTGCTGGGGCATGAGCAACTGGTCGGCGAAGTGATCGACCATTACTGCCCGCAGTTGGTGGATCGCCTGCGCCACTGGCTGATCAACCCGGTCATGGTGCCACGCAGTCTCTCGACTTCTGCCATCGGGCCAGAGCTGCAACCCAGCTTTGCGGCGGTCAACCGAGGCGATCAGTTGCAGACCCTGATTTTCCTGGAAGACCTGTCGCAGGTCGCCCATCAGGCACAGCAGCTCAAGCTTGCCGCACTGGGCCGCCTGACCGCCGGCATCGCTCATGAAATCCGCAACCCGCTCGGCGCGGTCAGCCATGCAGCGCAATTGCTGAACGAGTCGGAAAAATTGACAGCACCGGACCGTCGTCTGGGGCAGATCATTCATGACCAGTCACGGCGGATCAATCTGGTTATCGAGAACGTGCTGCAACTGTCCAGACGACGCGAAGCCCAGCGCGAACTGCTTGACCTGAAAAACTGGCTGGAGAACTTCGTGGCGGAGTTTCGCAGCACCGCCCTGCCTGACCAGCGGGTCGAGACCGAAATCGGTGTCGGCATGCTGACCACGCGCATGGACCCCGAGCAGTTGAATCAGGTGGTCACCAACCTGCTGCAGAACGGCCTGCGCTACAGTCGTCAGGGCCACTCCACCGCACAGGTGCTGCTGAGGCTGTATCACGATCACAAAAGCGATCTGCCGACGCTGGAGGTTCTGGATGACGGCCCCGGCGTCAGCGAGAAGCACCTGAGCAGATTGTTCGAACCGTTCTTCACCACCGAAAGCAAAGGGACGGGCCTTGGCCTCTACCTGTCGCGCGAGTTATGCGAAAGCAATCAGGCCCACCTGGACTACGCCCCTCGGGAAGGTGGCGGCAGTTGCATGCGGATTACCTTCGCCCACCCGTTCAAACCGAGCTGAACATGACCCCACGGCAAAAGATCCTGATCGTCGACGATGAGCCGGACATTCGCGAACTCCTGGAGATCACTCTGGGCCGGATGAAGCTCGACACCCGCAGCGCCTGCAACGTCGCCGAGGCACGTCAGTGTCTGGCTCGCGAAGCCTTCGACCTGTGCCTGACGGACATGCGCCTGCCGGATGGCAACGGCCTGGATCTGGTGCAGCATATCCAGCAAAACTTCGCTCACGTCCCGGTGGCGATGATCACCGCGCATGGCAGTCTGGACACCGCTATCCACGCGCTCAAGGCCGGTGCGTTCGACTTCCTGACCAAGCCGGTGGACCTCGGTCGCCTGCGCGAGCTGGTCAACAGCGCGCTGCGCCTCACGCCCGTCGTGCAGCCTATGCGCGCTCTGGACAACCGCCTGCTGGGCGATTCGCCGCCCATGCGCATACTGCGCGGCCAGATCGCCAAACTGGCGCGCAGTCAGGCCCCCGTTTACATCAGCGGCGAGTCCGGCAGCGGCAAGGAGCTGGTGGCCAGGTTGATTCACGAACAAGGCCCGCGCGCAGAGAAACCCTTCGTGCCGGTCAACTGCGGCGCCATTCCTTCCGACCTGATGGAAAGCGAATTCTTCGGGCATCGCAAAGGCAGCTTCACCGGTGCCCATGAAGACAAGCCGGGGCTGTTCCAGGCGGCGCAGAACGGCACGCTGTTTCTGGACGAGGTGGCCGATCTGCCGCTGGCCATGCAGGTCAAACTGCTGCGCGCGATACAGGAAAAGTCCATCCGCAGCGTCGGCGGCCAGCAGGAACAGGTGGTGGATGTACGGATTCTCTGTGCGACCCACAAGGACCTGAACGTGGAGGTGGCCGCAGGACGCTTCCGGCAGGATCTGTATTACCGATTGAACGTCATCGAGTTGCGCGTACCGTCGCTGCGTGAGCGTCGTGAAGACATCGACCAACTGGCCGCCATCGTCCTGCAGCGTCTGGCGACCAACAGCGGGCTGCCCGCCGCCAGACTCGACGCCCAGGCACTGGATACGCTGAAAAACTATCGTTTTCCCGGCAACGTTCGTGAGCTGGAGAACATGCTGGAGCGCGCCTACACGTTGTGCGAGAACGACGAAATCCATGCGTCCGACCTGCGCCTGACCGAGTCTGCAAGACCACAGGAAAGCGACGGCCCGAACCTGGCCGACATCGACAATCTGGAAGATTACCTGGAAGGCATCGAGCGCAAACTGATTCTGCAAGCCCTGGAAGAAACCCGCTGGAACCGCACAGCAGCAGCCCAGCGACTGAGCCTGTCATTCAGGTCGATGCGTTATCGGTTGAAGAAGCTGGGGCTGGATTGAGCGGGAAGGCACAAGCGTTCATTGGCCTCTGACACAGTGCTGTGTCGCTGCGAATACCGATTGTGGGAGCGGACTTGTCCGCGAAAGCAGTATTTCAGCCACTGCATATGCGTCGGATGTACCGGCCTTTTCGCGGACAAGTCCGCTCCCACAAAACCGCGTTTATTCAGTGGCTTACAGGTTGTTTGATAAGAGGCGGCTTGTCGGCGATGGCGTCAGCTCAGTCACCCATATGGCGTCTGGAAAACCGCTTCGCCGGCAAGCCGCCTCCCACAAAAACCGCGTCTATCCAGCAAGCTATATTTTAGCGACGAAAGCGCAGCTCATGTCCGGGCGGGCGTCATACGCCCTTGCGGTGCATACGGCGCCGGATCAATGATCGGCTCATGCTCCAGTAATAAATCAGCGAGCAACTGGCACGACGCAGGCGCCAGCACCAGGCCGTTGCGGTAATGACCGCAGTTGAGCCACAGACCTTCGAAGCCGGGCAAGGGGCCAATGAATGGAATGCCTTTCGGCGAACCCGGACGCAATCCCGCCCACTGAGCAACTGGCTCGGCGTCCGCCAATGCCGGAATCAGCTCGACAGCCGAGGCTTTGAGGCTTTCAAGCGCCACCTCAGTCGTGGTCTTGTCGAAACCTGCGTGCTCCAGCGTGCTGCCAATCAAGATATGCCCATCACGCCGGGGAATCGCGTATCGCCCTTTCGCCAACACCATGCTGGGCAGGAAATCCGACGCGCACTTGTAGAGGATCATCTGGCCTTTGACGGGCTCGACTGGCAGCTCCAGGCCCAGGTATTTCAGCAGCTCACCGCTCCAGGCTCCAGCAGCGAGAATCACCCGGTCAGCGAGCACATCGCCCGACGTCGTCTTCACGCCTTCGATTCTATCGCTGCGACGCAGGAAGCCAGTGACCTCGCACTGCTCGCGAATCTCGACATTCGGCATCGCCAGCAAGGCAGCCTTGAGGGATTTGACCAGTCTGGGGTTACGCACATTGGCCACGTCAGCCATATGGATGGCGCGCAAGTAACCCTGCCCGAGCACCGGCACTGCATCATGCACCGCTGAGATATCAACGCTGCTCAGCGGCCGGTTTTCCCGTACCGCCCAGTCGAGCGCCTGCTGTTCGTCATCCAGGTCCAGCCAGTACAAACCGGTGGTATGGACTTCCGGATCAAGACCCGTCTGCTTGAAAAGCCGTTCGCCCAGATGCGGATAGAAATCCTGAGACCAGTGCGCCAGCGCGGTCACTGCCGGGCTGTAGCGCCAGGGGTACAACGGAGAGACGATCCCCCCGCCCGCCCACGAGGACTCAAGCCCTACGCCTGACCTGTCCAGCAGCACAACGCTCATGTGCGCCGATGCCAGATTGAAGGCCGTCAACAAACCGATCACACCACCGCCGACGATCACTACGTGTTGCTTGGGCATTTTGCTCTCTGGGCAAGTTGAAAAGGGTTATCGGCCCCAGCAGTCTTTCTTCGTCACACCGCTGGACGCGCCGGTGTTGCTGTACTCGCCCGTATTCTTGATGACGAAACTGCCGCACTTGTCGCCGTTCATCATCGCATTGCCGTTGGGCGTCGCCGTCAACGTGAAGTCGGAGGCGTTCGGCGTAAGGACAATACCGTAATACGTGTTTCCCGTGCTCAGGCCCGTAGCCCCTACGTAAGTACCGCTGCGGGAATAAAAGCGCTCCAGGGCCTGGGTCTGCTCGGACAGCAGGCTGGCAATTTCGGCGCGATGGGTGCGTCTCACGTACTCGGTGTAACTGGGGTAAGCCACCGCCGCAAGGATACCGACAATCGCCACGACGATCATGAGTTCGATCAGCGTAAAGCCCTTGGATATTGCTCTCATGGTCAGCTTCCTTATTGGATTTGTCGCCACATGATGCGTTGGAAGGCGGTTGGAACTGGATTACCTCGTTCATCAAGCCTTAAAATTTTGCCGCTGGAGTCGATCAGGATTTTTATGTCATTCGGCACCTTGGGATTGCCATTGGAGTCGGTTCCCGGACTCACGGTTCCTGTCAGAATGGATGCAAGGACCGGTATGCCGCTGCCTACCGCACGGCCCGAAACGCGCGTATCGAGTTCGTTTATGTCCAGATCGCCATTGGTGTCCAGCACTTGATAGTTGAGCATACTGCCGGTCGCTGCATCCAGTTCGAACAAACGCCCTGTACCCGTGCTCTCGCAAGGGTCCGACGAGTTGACGGCAGCGGTAGTGAAAATGATCCGTCCTCTGCTGTTTTGGGCAGGATAAATGATGCGCTCGCCGATGTAGGGCTCAATGGTGGACAACGGCAGAAACCATCCCTTTTTCGACGCCCAGTCAACATCGTTGGCGGTCGAAGTGAAATAGGTCGCATCTCTTCCGGAGACCGAACCTGTGACGGCCTGAGCCTGCAGGTTGCTTTCGACGTAGTTGCCGGACGCAGTGTCAGCGTCCCAGATCGCATAGAAGTCCTGTAGCGCAGTCGTTTGTTTGTCCGCCGTCTCGAGAAACTTGCCGGTGCCGAAGTAGATGATCTTGCCGTTCAGCGGGTGATCCAGAATCAAAGGCTGAACCGTGATGGGTTGATTGGCACCGCGTGGCGCAGTGAAAAGAGGCTGGCCGTTGAACGCTACCTTCCAGCTGTTCGCAGATGCGCCGCTCAGATCAAACTTCCACAAACGACCTTTCAAATCACCCGCATAGGCAGCCTGAACGACATTCTGTGCATTGACCCGCAGCCTGACCGAAGACAGCCCATTGTCCGTTTCACTGCCTGTCACAGGTGTGGGGATCTCAGCGATGAGTGCTCCGGTGTTGGCGTTCAGCACAAAGAGCGAGGCACGCCCCGTGAAGCTGCCGTAGCCGTTTCCAACGACAACAATACCCGTTCCATCTGCCATCCGCGCCGCTTCGGGCTTGGAATAGCTGAAGCCAAGATTGTTGAAACCATTTGCCGGAGTGGACACAGCCGGCGCCCTCACCTCCCACAATGCGCTGATGTTGTTGGCGGTGCCTTCAAACAATTTGATGGCGAAGAACGCCTTGCCGCCCGCTCCCAACCCGCTTACAGCCACAGTGCGCCATGATGCGCTGCTGCCAGCCTGGGTATCGAATACGGAAATCTGTCCATCAGCAGTGAACCTGTGCGCACCCAGGCCATAGTTGATCGCCGCAACGGTGGCCAGCGACGTCAAGGCGGTCGAAGGCATGTAGGCATAGGTTCGCCTGCCGTTATCGGCACCGATGACATTTAGGAAGCCGTCGTTGGCATTTGCCAGCAGGCTGTACGTCATGTTGCTGGCCTTGGTGGTCAGATAAGTGCTGTAAGACGTGCTGCCCGTCATATCGGTTGAAGTCTTTTCCGTTGGAAGTGCGACAGCCAGATTCGTATTGATCAAATCGCCCAGCAGTCGGGTACGGGTTCGCAACGCCGAGTTGGCGGTGCCTTTCGCCCAGTTGATCAGCTGGATACCCGTCACGCCGGTCGGCAATGTGGCCGTGACAGCGTCCTTCTGGGGTTGAGACAGCGCGTTGAAATCAAGAGCAATCCTTGCAGCGGTGGTCGTAGCTGCAGCGGTGTTCCAGGTTTCGAAAGTTGGAGCGGTCGAAGCTGACGTTATCGTTGTGTCAGTGGTCCACACCGCTGTGCTCAGGTCACCCGTACGGGCATCGAGATCAAACGCATTGATTGTCCCGTGCCAGTCGGCAGGGTCATAAAGCGTCTGGAAAAAACGCGTGCCCGTTTGCAAGGCCGCGGAGTTCGCCGCACCGCCACCGCCAGAACCTGCCTTCGCGTAGATATCGCTCAGCGCAAGGTTCAAGGCCGTGTTCAATCCCGAACTGTCATTGGCCTGGAAGTACTTGCCACGACCGTGAGTATCGTTCGCGGCATCGATCAGCATCTGGTTGTTGGCTGTGAAGCCGATGGTGTAGGTGCTCAGGTTTTGTTTGGGGAAACCTGCGGTGTCCCAGCTTTTCCCGGTCAGATCGCCCCCCGGCGCGGAGACATCACGGCGCAGATCGATGTCGTAGGCAAACTTGGCCAGGTCATCCAGATAAAGCGTGTCCCCTTCTCCATCACCCGACAGATTATTTCCGTCGTTGGCCGCATTCAGGTCCCAGTTGGGCAATGAACGTGTGGTATCGGCGACGTCTTCCGGGTCATTGGTGGGGAACGTCCGGTCATAGGTCGGCAAACCATCGGTAACCACCACGCCGTAGTTCTTCTGACAGCGATATTGAATGGGGCTCACGTAGTTGGCGGCATTCTGATAAAAGGGCGCCATACCACGGAAATAACGGGTGATTTCGTAATAGGTTTCCGCCAGCGGCGTGTTGGCGGAAGGTGTCAGGTTGGCGATGGCCTGCTTGAGCGCGTTGACGTTGGCAGTGGCTTGCGCCTGAGTGACTGCTGGCTGAAAAGTTGAAGCCGTGACCGGAGACAGATCGGTGACCAGTCTGGAAATCCTGCCACCCGGACCGAGATCGAAATTGTTCGGTTCGTTGAAGGTCGCCAGCCCGATCCTGAGCGTGAGGTTGTTGGATACCAGATTGGTAGCCACGGTCTTCGCGACGTTCATGCGGAAATCATTGGGAATTATGCCATTGGTGTAGTCTCGCACACCGAAATCGAACAGCCCGGGCGTGACCAGATCAATCAAATACGACAGATAGTCTGCGGTATAACGGGTCAGGCCATTCCCGGCAGGATCGGGCAGCACGACGCAGTATCGAACGCCGTTGCGAAAAATCGTGCGCCCACCGAACAGGCATGACAGTGAAATCCCGGCCACTCCCGTCGCGTTGATGTCTCCTACTGCCAGCGTCTCCCCGCCCGAGATGGTGCTTATGAACGGGCAAGGAACCGTTATCAGGCCACTCACACACTGAGTGGAGTAAAACTGGATATCAGGACGATTGACATTGGGATCAAACCCGGATGCCCAGATAATGTTGTACATGCTCCCTGAGTTGTCCACGAGCAGCATCAGGTTGGGCGGCACCGCCGATGAGCTCAGCAGTGGCACCTGTGAAGGAGTGAATGCATAGACCGGCGCCGCGAGGTAAAGCGTCAACAGCACGCCATACACATATTTCAGAGCATGACGAAGCGCCTTAACAGTTGGCATAAATGCTCTCCAGCACGGTTCGTGAGGTGCCATTCTGGATGGCCACTGCGGTTACCCGGTAAAGCGTCGCGACGGTGGAACTGCAATTTGACGGCCATTTTATCGGCGTCAACGTGTTCCCCAGATTTTGAACGGCATAAAACCCTCCTCCGGCCGCTGCAGTCCAGGTCACACCGGAAGCCCCCACTCCGGCAGCGGTTACCGTGGTGGACTCGGCAGGCGGTGCACACGCGGCTCCCGAACAGACTGCCGGTGAAACAGTCCCTGCCTTGATGGCAGACTCACCGAGGCGTAGCGCGCTTTCTGCCAACTGGAAAGACTGATTGCGGACCACCACGCTGCCGGCCATTTTTTCCTGCAGGGTTGCGTTCTGCATCGAAGAAATCCCCAGTAGCGTCAGCAGCAGCAGAAATACCAGGCTCACCAGCAGCACCATGCCGCCCTGACGACGAGGGAAGGCAATGATCGAATTGAATCGCACGGTCTTGTTCATGCTGGGCCTGTTCAAAAGCGGTTACGCAAGTAGGCGACAACGCTGTATTGCTGATCTTCGACCCGGTTGTCTGGGTCACGCAATGTGAGGCTGATGCGCACACTGCGGATGTCACCAGCGTTGCCAGGGGTTATCGCTGTTCTGTAGGACATGGGATTACCGATCATCCCAAAGGAAACAGAGAAATTGGCAACATTCTGCAAGAGCGGTTGCTGATCGGCCGTCGAGCCGAATCTGATCCTTAAATCGGTCCCGACAAGGCTGTAAACCAGTTGCCGCAACGGAAAGGCCGTCTCCCCGGCCGCGGGTGCTCTTGCGCCGTTGTAAAGCTGCGTCGTGCTTCTGCAGTCTGAGATGATGGTCCAGGTTGGCGTGCTACCCGTGGTACCCACGTCAGCGGTCACTAGCGTGAGCGTGGTGTTTGCATTGTCCCAGAGAATGGGATTATCGAGCGCAGCAGGTCGGGCAATCGCAGGTGCCACAGGCGTCACGTTGGAGAGACTCAGGCATCCATACATGCCGGTCATGCGAATTTCCTGAATCATCTTGCTCAACACAAAACGCGCATCTTCCTGCATGCGGGCCGACGCATTCTGACTCTGGTACGTGGCTCTGGAAGCGGTGAATATCTGGACGATCCCCAGGCTAACCACCAGCCCAAGCACCAGAGCGACCATGATTTCGACCAGACCGAAGCCTCTGGACAGCCTTCTCATGGATTCACCCCGATACGTGAGGTCAGTGTAAACGTCCGGGTCGTAGGACTGACGGGTGCAGTCCCCGTGTTCGCCACGGTATTGGCGCTCGCGGCACGCGTGTCGTCCCAGGTGATGGTGATCGTCACTTCCGGCGCATTGGTAACGTTGATCACCCCTGTCCCGGTAGCACCTGCAAAATTGATGATGTTGGTTTTGAAATCGAACAGATCCTGATCCCGAGCGACGTTGATATTGGCAGCCGGTGCAGCCGACAGACTGTTGAGGCCATAGGTTGCCAGGACGTTTTGTCCGCCAGTACTGGCTGAATTGCCGTCCACATTGGCCCGGATGCGATCCATCGTGTCGTAAGCGATAAAGCTGGCCTGACTGGTCATCGCCGCGCTGTCCGTGTATTTCAGGGCGTTCAGCTGGATTGCCGCCGCGCCCAGCAGGCCGATGGCCAGGATCAACACCGAAACCAGCACTTCGATCAGGGTCATGCCGCTCTGGCGACGTCGGGGTTTATTGGGCATCAGCAGCTTCCACCGAGGACGATCCGGCCGGTCAGACAAATATTCAGGGTTTTGGTGACGGAGCCTCGGGTGTAAGTCATTGCCACCGCCGTAGCAGGCGCGATGAGCCCGCCCAGGTTATTGAAGTCGATTGCATTCACGTTGGCCGCCACCAGCGTACCGCCGCTGCTCATGGCCGCCACCTTGCGCAAGACCCTGGTCGAGTCGGACGCGACCGTGCCCGCATCGGAGACTCGATACACCTGCAACTCGGTATTCCACGCAGTGCCGGTGGTCGGAGCGATTCGCACACTCACTCCTCTGTTTATCGCCTCGAGCCGCGCATAGTTGAGGGCCCGCTGCAAATCATTGAGTTCGGTATCGGCCTTGTTGCTCTGGAGGGTGCTGGTGAAATTCGGGATCGCGATAGCTGCCAGGATGCCCACCAGGGACACAGTGACTAACAATTCGATGAGGCTGAATCCCTTGGCTATATGACGCATTGAGTGTCTCCTAGACGTTACGACTATAAGGCAGCAATGCCGTCGGAAAATCTATAGCGGGACGTACGGTTGTTTTGCGATGACGAGCGCCCGGACGCGTTTGAAACGGTCTTTCCAGGGAAGGAAAACAGATGAAGCAGACAGGATTCACGCTGATCGAACTGCTGGTGGTCGTGGCACTGGTTGCCATTCTTGCCAACGTCGCGATGCCTTCTCTTACAGGCGTGATCGACAGCAACCGCAGACTCGCCGCAGCCCAGGAGCTGGCCAGCGGAATTCGATCGGCACGAGTGGCTGCCATCACGCGCAATCAGTGGACGACGATCCATGCAATAGACGGGGACTGGAGCAACGGCTGGCGGATCATTCTCGATACGGATGGCAAAGGCCCCGACGATCAGGACGTGTTGCTCATCGAGCGCGCGAGGTCGCTCGACACCCGAATCGTCGGCAACAGGAAAGTGGCTGAACATCTGACATTCACCGGGCTGGGCGGCCTGCGTAACTCGGCCAACGGGACGATACATGTGTGCGTCAAAGACCAGCCGGTGAGCCACTATCGCGTGATAGTGGCCAGGACCGGGCGGGTCAGGATCGACGATAAGAAGGCTGATGCGCCACTGTGCAGTTGAGCGAATTCAGAGCAGCGACTTGACCCGCAATTCCTTGGGCATCGAGAACGTAATGTTCTCTTCGCGACCGGCCAGTTCATCGGCACCGGTTGCCCCCCAGGCCTGCAGTTGCTGAATCACGCCGCGCACCAGCACTTCCGGCGCCGAAGCGCCTGCGGTGATACCGATGCGCTCGACGCCATCGAACCAGCTGCGCTGCATGTCTTCGGCACCGTCGATGAGATAGGCAGGTGTCGACATCCGCTCGGCCAGCTCACGCAGGCGGTTTGAATTGGAGCTGTTCGGGCTGCCCACCACCAATACCACGTCGCACTCGTCGGCCAGTTGCTTGACCGCGTCCTGACGGTTTTGCGTGGCGTAGCAGATATCGTCCTTGCGCGGGCCGCCGATAGCCGGGAATTTCTGGCGCAATGCATCGATGACGCGACTGGTGTCATCCATCGACAATGTGGTCTGGGTCACGAACGCCAGTGAGTCCGGGTTGCGCACCTGCAGGCTTGCAACGTCGGCTTCATCTTCGACCAGATAGATTGCACCGCCATTGGCGGCATCGTACTGGCCCATAGTGCCTTCGACTTCCGGATGGCCTTCATGACCGATCAGGATGCATTCGCGACCATCACGGCTGTAACGGGCGACTTCGATGTGGACCTTGGTGACCAGCGGGCAGGTAGCGTCGAACACTTTCAAGCCACGCCCTGCCGCCTCGGTACGCACAGCCTGGGAAACACCGTGGGCACTGAAGATGACGATGACGTCGTCCGGCACCTGCTCCAGCTCTTCGACGAAGATCGCACCACGGGAGCGCAGGTCTTCGACGACGAATTTGTTATGAACCACTTCATGGCGCACATAGATCGGCGGACCAAACACTTCCAGGGCGCGATTGACGATTTCGATCGCGCGGTCCACACCGGCACAAAAGCCGCGGGGGTTGGCGAGTTTGATTTGCATGCTGTGCCTCATGGTTACGTGCGAAGCAGCCCGGCCGAAGCCGGGCTCGATATCGGGATCAGGACGCCAGAATCGCTTTCACTTCGAAGATCTGCACTTCAAAGCTCAGCGTCTTGCCTGCCAGCGGGTGATTGAAGTCGATAGTGACCTGTTCGTCATCGAATACCTTCACCACGCCGGGCAACTCGGTGTTGGCCGCATCATTGAAGATCACCAGCAACCCTTCGGACAGTTCCATACCCGCGAACTGCGAGCGTGGCATGATCTGCACGTTTTGTGGGTTGGGCTGACCAAAGGCGTTTTCCGGCAGGATCTGCACGGTCTTCCGGTCGCCAGCCTTGAAGCCGAAAATGGCGGCTTCAAAGCCCGGCAGCAGGTTGCCGTCACCGACCTTGAACGTGGCCGGAGCCTTTTCGAAGGTGCTGTCGACGGTGTCGCCGTTTTCCAGACGCAGGGCAAAATGCAGCGTGACCTGCGTGTTCTGACCGATGCGCAGCTCGTCGGACGAGCCTTGGGTCGAAGACTGTTCAGTCATGGGCAGGCTCTCCGGTTTTCTTGCTCTTGAACATGTCCAGCGCCAGCATGATCGCGCCAACGGTGATACCGCTGTCGGCCACGTTGAAGGCCGGGAAGTGCCAACGGTTCTGCCAGTGGACCAGAATGAAGTCGATCACGTGGCCCAGCACGATGCGGTCATACAGGTTGCCCAGTGCGCCGCCCAGCACCAGTGCCAGCGCGATGGCCAGCCAGGTGTCGTCGCGCCCCAGACGCTTGAGCCAGACCACCAGCACCGCGCTGACCACAACGGCGATCAGGGCGAACAACCAGCGCTGCCAGCCGGCACCGTCAGCCAGAAAGCTGAAGGCTGCACCTGTGTTGTACGCCAGCATCCAGCTGAAGTAGTCGGGAATCACCACGATCTGTTCGTACAGGTCCAGGCGGTTTTCGAAGTAGAACTTGCTGGCCTGGTCAATGACCAACACCAGCACGCTCAACCACAACCAGCTCAGACGGCCGAAGCGGCCCGGAGCGGAATCACGCATAGTGACGCACCTCGCCTGCACCACTGATGTTGTCCACGCAGCGACCGCAGATTTCCGGATGCTCAGGGTTCACACCCACATCCTCACGGTGATGCCAGCAACGGGCGCACTTGGCGTGACCGGACTTGACGACTTTCAGCTTCAGACCGGTGACTTCGGTCACCACTGCATCAGCCGGAGCCGCTGCCAGAGGCGCGACGCTGGCGGTGGAGGTGATCAGCACGAAGCGCAGTTCGTTGCTCAGCTTCGACAGATCCGCGACCAGCGAGTCTTCGGCATACAGGGTCACTTCAGCCTGCAGGTTGCCGCCAATGGCCTTGGCCGCGCGCAGGTTTTCCATTTCCTTGTTGACCGAGGTCTTCACCGCCATGATCCGCTCCCAGTAGGCGCGGTCCATTTCGAAGTCGGCTGGCATTTCGGTCAGGCCTTCGTACCAGGTGTTGAGCATCACGGATTCATTGCGCTCGCCCGGCAGGAACTGCCACAGCTCGTCGGCGGTGAACGCCAGGATCGGCGCGATCCAGCGAACCAGCGCTTCGGATATGTGGAACAGCGCGGTCTGACACGAGCGACGTGCCGTGCTGTTGGCAGCCGTGGTGTACTGGCGATCCTTGATGATGTCCAGGTAGAACCCGCCCAGCTCCTGCACGCAGAAGTTGTGGACCTTGGAGTACACGTTCCAGAAACGGTATTCGCTGTAGTTCTCCTGCAGCTCACGCTGCAGCAGCAAGGTGCGATCCACCGCCCAACGGTCCAACGCAAGCATTTCATCAGCTGGCAGCAGGTCGGTCGCCGGGTTGAAGCCGGACAGGTTGGAAAGCAGGAAGCGAGCCGTGTTGCGAATACGACGATAGGCATCGGCGCTGCGCTGCAGGATCTGGTCGGACACCGCCATTTCGCCGGAATAGTCAGTTGCCGAGACCCACAGACGCATGATGTCGGCGCCCAGCGAATCGTTGACCTTCTGCGGCGCAACCACGTTGTTCAGCGACTTGGACATCTTGCGGCCGTTCTCGTCGACCACGAACCCGTGGGTCAGCAGTTCGCGATACGGCGCATGGTTGTCGATGGCGCAACCGGTCAGCAGCGAAGAGTGGAACCAGCCGCGGTGCTGGTCGGAGCCTTCGAGGTACAGGTCGGCACGCGGACCGCTTTCGTGGCCCATCGGATGCGAACCGCGCAGGACGTGCCAATGCGTGGTGCCAGAGTCGAACCAGACGTCCAGGGTGTCGGAGATCTTGTCGTACTTGGCCGCCTCGTCACCCAGCAGTTCGCTGGCGTCCAGCTTGAACCAGGCCTCGATACCTTCTTTCTCGACGCGCTGCGCCACTTCTTCCATCAGTTCGACGGTGCGTGGGTGCAGTTCGCCGCTTTCCTTGTGCAGGAAGAACGGAATCGGCACGCCCCAGTTGCGCTGACGCGAGATGCACCAGTCGGGACGGTTGGCGATCATCGAGTGCAGACGCGCCTGACCCCAGGCCGGAACGAACTGAGTGTCTTCGATGGCCTTGACCGCACGCTCACGCAGCGTGTCGCCAGTAGCAGGCTGCTTGTCCATGCCCACAAACCACTGCGCAGTAGCGCGGTAGATCAGCGGCGACTTGTGACGCCAGCAGTGCATGTAGCTGTGGCTGATGGTTTCGGTGTTCATCAGGCTGTCGACTTCGGCCAGCTTGTCGATGATGTTCTGGTTGGCCTTGAAGATGAACTGGCCGCCAAAGAACTCCAGCGATTCGACATACACCCCGTTGCTCTGCACCGGGCTGATGATGTCGTCGTTGCTGACGCCGTAGGTCTTGCAGATGTTGAAGTCGTCCACGCCATAGGCTGGGGAGCAGTGAACGATACCGGTACCGGCACCCAGCTCGACGTAGTCGGCCAGATAGACCGGCGACAGGCGGTCGTAGAACGGATGACGGAAGTTGATCAGTTCCAGCGACTGGCCAGTGGTGGTCGCGATGACCGAGCCTTCCAGCTTGTAGCGGGACAGGCAGGACTCGACCAGCTCTTCAGCCAGCACCAGCAGTCTGTCGCCGACGTCGACCAGCGCGTAATTGAACTCGGGATGGACGTTCAGCGCCTGGTTGGCCGGGATGGTCCAAGGAGTGGTGGTCCAGATGACGATGGAAGCCGGCTTGTCCAGCGAAGCAAGGCCGAATGCAGCGGCCAGCTTTGCTTCGTCGGCAATCGGGAACGCGACGTCGATGGTCGAGGACTTCTTGTCCTGATATTCGACTTCAGCTTCGGCCAGAGCCGAACCACAATCGAAACACCAGTTGACCGGTTTCAGGCCCTTGAAGACGAAACCGCCCTTGACCATCTCGGCCAGCGCGCGGATTTCCCCGGCTTCGTTGGCGAAGTTCATGGTCAGGTAGGGATTGCTCCAGTCACCCAGCACACCCAGACGGATGAACTCGGATTTCTGGCCTTCGATCTGCTCGGCAGCGTAGGCGCGGCACAGCTCGCGGGTCTTGTCCGCGGACAGGTTCTTGCCGTGGGTCACTTCGACCTTGTGCTCGATCGGCAGGCCATGACAGTCCCAACCCGGCACATACGGGGCATCGAAGCCCGCCAGGGTCTTGGAACGCAGGATCATGTCCTTGAGAATCTTGTTGACGGCATGACCGATGTGAATATTGCCGTTGGCGTACGGAGGGCCGTCGTGCAGGACGAACTTCGGACGATCCTTGCCAATTTCGCGCAGCTTCTGGTACAGGCCAATGCTGTCCCAGCGCTGCAGAGTTTGCGGCTCGCGCTGGGGCAGGCCGGCCTTCATAGGGAAGGCGGTGTCCGGAAGGTTTAGCGTGGCTTTATAGTCGGTCATTTCAGGCTCTTGGTTAGCGGTTGACCATGCCAATGGGCACGGGCGGCGGCGACGTCCGCATTGATCGCCGTCTTGAGCGCCTCCAGAGAGGCAAAACGCTGCTCATCACGCAGCTTGTGGTGGAAAGCCACCGTCAAACGCCGGTCGTAAAGGTCGCCGGCAAAATCCAGAAGATGCACTTCAAGGTGGGCACTGCCATCACCCGCCACGGTAGGACGCACGCCGATGTTGGCGACACCCGCCCACACCTTGCCATCGATGTCCACGCTGACCAGGTAAACCCCGCTCAACGGCACACGACGACGCTTGAGTTGCACGTTGGCGGTGGGCGTACCCAACTGACGCGCCAGCTTCTGGCCATGCAAGACCCGTCCGGTGATCTGGAACGGGCGACCGAGCATACGCTCGGCCAAGGCAAAATCCGCGGCAGCCAGGGCTTTACGCACCTTGGTACTGCTGACGCGAAGGCCATCGATTTCAACGGTCTGCGCCGCTTCCACCGTAAATCCGTAAGTCGTTCCGGCCTGCTGCAGGAAGTCGAAATCCCCGAGCCGGTCGCAGCCAAAACGAAAATCATCGCCCACTTCAAGGTGCTGAATGCCCAGCCCGTCGATCAGCACGGTTTCCACGAAGCTGGCCGCACTGAGTTTCCTCAGGCGCTGATTGAAGGACAGGCACAGCACCCGGTCCACACCCTCGGCGCTCAACAGTTCGAGCTTGTCGCGCAGACGTGCCAGTCGTGCCGGAGCAGTCTCTGGCGCAAAGAACTCGCGCGGCTGGGGTTCAAAGATGACCACGCAGCTGGGCACACCCAACTCGACAGCCCGCTCACGCAGACGCGCCAGAATAGCCTGGTGGCCCCGGTGAACACCGTCGAAATTGCCAATCGTGGCGACGCAGCCCCGATGCTGGGGACGCAGGTTGTGAAGACCTCTAACCAGCTGCATAACGCACTTCTTGCTCATAAAGTGGCCGATTATAACCACACACGGCCCCGGACGACAGGCAACACGCCGGGACCCGATCAAAGCGATCGGCGCATGACACGCAAACACGACCGCTCACCTTTGAAATATTGCTTACATGATGGCTTTGCGGGCGAAATCCCGAAGCCGGAAACCCAGCAACAGAAGCATTGCAAAGTACGTCACGACACCGGCTGCCACCAGCGCGCCAAGGCGCAGAAAACGCTCCAGCATGTGTCCTTCATCCCACGCGGGCATGAAATGCATCATCCCCAACAGAACGCCCGACATGACCGCCACCGCGATCACCAGCTTGAACAGAAACTTCGTCCAGCCCGGCTGCGGCTGAAACAGCGCCTGTTTGCGCAGTTGCCAGAACAACAGGCCGGCATTGATACACGCCCCGACACTGATCGCCAGCGCCAGCCCCGCATGCTGCAACGGCACAATGAAGGCCAGGTTGAGCAACTGAGTCACTATGAGGGTGAAGATCGCGATTTTCACCGGGGTGCGAATATTCTGCTGCGCATAAAAGCCGGGAGCCAGCACCTTGATCAAGATAATCCCCAGCAGGCCGACCGAATAAGCGACCAGCGCCCGCTGGGTCATCGCGGCGTCCAGCGCATCGAACTTGCCGTATTGAAACAGAGAAACGGTCAGCGGTTCAGCCAGCAGACCCAGCGCCAGGGTGCACGGCAACACCAGTACGAAGCACAGGCGCAAGCCCCAGTCGAGAATGCGCGAATACTCCTGACGATCCCGCTGGGCGTAGGTTTTCGACAGGATCGGCAGCAGAATCGTACCCAGCGCAACACCCAGCACTCCGGACGGCAGCTCCATGAGGCGGTCGGCATAGTACATCCACGACACCGACCCGGCGACGAGGAACGAGGCAAATATCGTGTTGATGATCAGAGAAATCTGACTGACCGAGACGCCAAGGATGGCAGGAAGCATCTGCTTCATCACACGCCAGACGCCTGAATCACGCAGATTCAGGCGCGGCAGCACCAGCATGCCGATTTTTTTCAGGTGCGGCAGTTGATAAAGCAGCTGCAGAAGACCGCCCGCCAGCACCGCCCATCCCAGCGCCATGACCGGCGGATCGAAATACGGGGTCAGGAACAGCGCAAAAAAGATCATGCTGACATTGAGCAGGGTCGGCACGAAGGCCGGTACGGAAAAGCGGTTCCAGGTATTGAGGATCGCGCCCGCCAGCGAGGACAGCGAGATCAGCAATATATAAGGAAATGTCACCCGCAGCAGATCCGAGGTCAGCGCGAACTTTTCAGGCGTGTCGACAAAACCCGGCGCCGTAGCCCAGATCACCCAGGGCGCGAAGATCACGCCCAGAAGAGTCACCAGTGCCAGAGCGAGCGTCAGCAGCCCTGTGACGTAAGCCACGAACGTGCGGGTCGCCTCTTCACCCTGCTGGCTCTTGTATTCGGCCAGAATCGGCACGAATGCCTGGGAAAACGCTCCCTCGGCGAAAATCCGCCGCAGCAGATTGGGCAGTTTGAAGGCGATAAAGAAGGCGTCGGTCGCCATTCCAGCCCCGAAAGTGCGCGCAATGATGGTGTCCCGGATGAAGCCCAGAACCCGGGAAACCATTGTGATAGAGCTGACGGCGGCGAGTGACTTGAGTAGATTCATTGAAAGACTTGTATGCCTTGGCAAAGGATGGGCGATTAAGCCGTCCATTTATGCGATACTTCGCGCCGCTAAATAGCCCGAAGCCAAAGGCCGCGAGTTTACAGGTCGCACGCCGGAAATAAATCATCCGGATAAAAGCAGCGACCACTCAGCGGAACACCTTAACTGCCCTTGACAAGACTTCAACTCATCGGCATGATTCGCGGCCTATTTTGTTTGCTATTTCACAAAGTCTTTCGAGGAGCTCGACGGTGGCCAACACACCTTCCGCCAAAAAACGTGCAAAACAGGCTGAGAAGCGTCGCAGCCACAACGCCAGCCTGCGTTCCATGGTTCGTACCTACATCAAGAATGTAGTTAAAGCCATCGACGCAAAAGACGCTGAAAAAGCGCAAGCTGCTTATGTTCTGGCTGTACCTGTTATCGACCGTATGGCCGATAAAGGCATCATCCACAAGAACAAAGCTGCTCGCCATAAAGGTCGCTTGAACGGTCACATCAAGGCTCTGAGCCTTGCTGCTGCAGCCTAAGCGATCCGCTTGTTGAAAAACCGACCTCAGGGTCGGTTTTTTATTGCCTGCGGGAAAGCGGGACCAGATCACTGAAAGTGGGCATGATCGTTCCCACGCTCCTGCGTGGTAACGCCGCTCAGGACGCTCCGCGTCCGCCCTTGAAGTGACGCAGAGCGTCACGGGATGCATGCTCACGCAGAGCGATGGGCACGATCAGCTTGAGCTATCCGCAATCATGGCGCCGGCGCGGGCGACCATGGCAAGATCGGAATGGCCGTCACCGCATTCTGCGGGCTGCCTTCGATGATGCGGTCGCTGTAGACCAGATACACCAGCGAATTACGCTTCTTGTCGAAAAACCGCACCACCTGCATGGTCTTGAACACCAGTGAGGTGCGCTCCTTGAAGACCTCATCACCATCCTTGAGGTCTTCCTTGAAGTGGATCGGGCCGACCTGACGACAGGCAATCGACGCTTCCGCCCGATCCTCAGCCAACCCTAGACCACCCTTGATGCCGCCCGTCTTGGCACGCGACAGGTAGCAGGTCACGCCATCCACCTTAGGATCATCGAAGGCTTCCACCACGATCCGGTCGTTCGGCCCGACCATCTTGAATACCGTCGACACCTGGCCGATCTCTTCTGCCGAGACCAGCACAGGCACGAACAGCAAAGCAGTCAACAAACCCTTCATGACGCGCATCGAGCCTTCCTTCCAGTTAATGACCCGACTCAGACGAGAATCAGGTTGTCGCGGTGAATCAGTTCAGGCTCAGCCATGTAGCCCAACTCGCGCACGATGGCCTCGGACGACTGCCCAATGATCTTCTGCGCCTCAACAGCACTGTAGTTGCTCAGACCCCGAGCGACCTCACGCCCATCCGGCGCCACGCAAACCACCATCTCGCCGCGCCGGAAGCTGCCCTGCACCAGCTTGACGCCGACCGGCAGCAGACTCTTGTGGTCTCTGGCCAAGGCAGACACCGCACCGTCGTCCAGCACCAGCGTGCCGCGCGTCTGCAAATGCCCCGCCAGCCACTGCTTGCGCGCCGCCAGCATGCCGCGCTCCGGTGACAGCAGCGTACCCAGCCGCTCACCACCCTTGAGCCGCGCCAGAACGCGCTCGATGCGACCGCCGACAATGACGGTGTGCGCACCCGAGCGAGCCGCCAGACGCGCAGCACGCAGCTTGGTTTGCATGCCGCCACGACCCAACGCTCCACCTGTACCGCCTGCCACCGCATCCAGCGCAGGATCATCCGCGCGGGCTTCGAAAATCAACTGCGCATCAGGGTTGTTGCGCGGATCCGCATCGAACATGCCGTCGCGATCCGTAAGAATGACCAGCAGGTCAGCCTCGACCAGATTGGCCACCAGCGCCGCAAGCGTGTCGTTGTCACCGAAACGGATCTCGTCGGTGACCACGGTGTCGTTTTCGTTGATGACCGGCACTACGCCCAGCTCAACCAGAGTACGCAGCGTGCTGCGAGCGTTCAGGTAGCGCTTGCGATCGGACAGGTCGTCGTGAGTCAGCAGGATCTGCGCGGTGTGCCGATCATGCTCGGCAAAGCTGGATTCCCATGCCTGCACCAAGCCCATCTGACCGATGGCGGCAGCCGCCTGCAGCTCATGCATCGCACTGGGTCGAACAGTCCAGCCCAGGCGACTCATTCCGGCAGCTACCGCCCCGGAGGAAACCAGCACCAGCTCGACGCCTGCTTCATGCAGCGCCACCATCTGCTCGACCCACACACCCATGGCCGTTCGATCCAGACCCTTGCCATCCGCTGTCAGCAGGGCACTGCCGATCTTCACGACCCAGCGCTGGGCACCCGTCACTTTGCTGCGCATCATCTTCCAACCTTAGCCAGAGAGTTTTCAAATTCGGGATACAAAAACGCCGCTAACAAAAGTAGCGGCGTTCAAGTTTACTTCAAGCGATCAGTCACGGACGTAAATGATTTCCGGACCGTCTTCATCGTCCACATCTTCTTCATCCCAGTCATCGTCGCCGATGTCATGCACGCTCTTCACGCCACTGCGACGCAATGCACGCTGATCGTCCAGCGCCTGCAACTGAGCACGCGCCTCGTCTTCGATGCGCTGATCCAGCTCGGCCAGCTCTTCGGCATAACCAGGCTCTTCGGCGATGCGCAGGCTGCGCTCTTCGAGATAACGCATGATGTCGCGCGTCAGCTGCTCGGTGCCTTCTTTGGCGATGGCAGAAATCACGTAGACCGGACCGGTCCATTCCAGGCGATCAACGATCTCCTGCTTGCGAGCCTCATGCTCTTCCTCAAGCAACTGGTCGCACTTGTTCAGCACCAGCCAGCGATCACGATCCGCCAGGGACGGGCTGAACTTGACCAGCTCGTTGACGATGATTTCAGCCGAATCCGCAGCACTGGTTTCATCCAGCGGCGCCATGTCGACGAGGTGCAGCAACAGACGGGTACGCGCCAAATGCTTGAGGAAGCGAATCCCCAGACCCGCGCCATCGGATGCACCTTCGATCAGACCTGGAATGTCGGCAACCACGAAGCTTTTCCAGCGATCGACACTGACCACGCCCAGGTTCGGCACCAGGGTCGTGAACGGATAGTCGGCCACTTTCGGCTTGGCGGCAGACACCGAGCGAATGAAGGTACTTTTGCCTGCGTTCGGCAAACCCAGCAGACCGACGTCCGCCAGCACTTTCAATTCCAGCTTGAGATCACGCTGATCGCCAGGCTTGCCCGGCGTGGTCTGGCGTGGAGCACGGTTGGTACTGGATTTGAAACGCGTGTTGCCCAGACCGTGCCAGCCGCCCTGGGCAACCATGATGCGCTGACCGTCTTTGGTCAGGTCGCCAATGATTTCCTGAGTGGTGGCATCGATGATCGTAGTGCCGACCGGTACGCGCAGCACCAGCTCTTCACCTTTACGACCGGTGCAGTCGGTGCTGCCGCCGTTGGAGCCGCGCTCGGCATCGAAGTGACGCGTGTAACGGTAGTCGACCAGGGTGTTCAGGTTAACGTCAGCCATCATGTAGACCGAACCGCCATCACCGCCGTCGCCGCCGTTGGGGCCACCGTTTTCGATGAACTTTTCACGACGGAAGCTCATGCAACCGTTGCCGCCGTCACCGGCCTTTACTCGAATGGATACTTCATCTACAAATTTCATAACGCACGCCTCCCGCCACAGGGACGAGCAGAACCACATAAATTACATAAGACTCTTGCAAAAATGAGCGTTGCGATACCGATCAGAAACCAGCGACCCCAGGGGTCAACATCACAACAGCCCGCACAAACAGTTTTGCAAGAGACTCACCTGACTCTCTACCTCTACAAACGAAAAAGCCCCGTCGCAAGACAGGGCTTTTAAGCTACTGCGTGATTACGCTGCGGAGACTTCAGTCTTCGGAACGATGCTCACGTAGCGGCGACCGAAGGCGCCCTTGACTTGAAACTTGATCACGCCTTCCACTTTCGCGAACAGGGTGTGATCTTTACCCATGCCAACGCCGTAGCCAGCGTGGAATTGGGTGCCGCGCTGACGCACGATGATGTTGCCCGGAATGATAGCCTGGCCGCCATACATCTTCACGCCAAGGCGTTTGGCTTCTGAGTCGCGCCCGTTACGGGTACTACCACCAGCTTTTTTGTGTGCCATGAGTCAATTCTCCAAATGAGGATTAGGCTGAAATTAAGCCTGAATACCTGTGATTTTGATCTCGGTGTACCACTGGCGGTGGCCCATGCGCTTCATGTGGTGCTTACGACGACGGAACTTGATGATACGAACCTTATCGTGACGACCTTGCGAAACCACTTCTGCCACGACAGTAGCGCCAGCAACAACTGGAGCACCGATATTGACGTCGTCGCCATTGCCAACCAGCAGAACGCGGTCGAAAGTGACGGATTCGCCAGTAGCGATTTCCAGCTTTTCAATTTTCAGGTATTCACCTGGGGCGACTTTGTACTGCTTGCCACCGGTAACAATTACTGCGTACATGGTATTTCTCCGAAAATCCTGCTCACCCAGCTCTTTATAAGAAGAGTATCGGCTGGCATGGCTGCATGGGGCTGGAACGGCCCGTTTGCAATTGCGTAAGGCAGGTGCTGCCCAGGAAAGTTAGGGTGCGCGATTGTACGCAAGCCTATGATGGGTTGCAAGGGGCCGCTCGTCATACCTTGACACGCTCTACCCCGCGACCTAGCATGCGGCGCAACCTTTCCGGAGCACGTGTCGCTGATGCAACCCCAAGCCTTCTACCGCGCGGTGGCGGACGACTTTAGTGCCGTTGACGTTATCATCAAAAAGCAACTGACGTCACGCGTACCGCTGGTCTCGAAAATCGGCGACTACATCACGTCCGCTGGCGGCAAACGCCTGCGTCCCCTGCTGGTATTGCTGTGTGGCAAGGCGCTGGGCCGCGAAGGCGACGATGTGCGCCTGCTGGCCGCCACCATCGAATTCCTGCACACCGCCACCCTGCTGCATGACGACGTCGTCGACATGTCCGGCATGCGTCGTGGGCGCTCGACGGCCAACGCTTTGTGGGGCAATGCGCCAAGCGTGCTGGTCGGCGACTTCCTTTATTCGCGCTCCTTCGAAATGATGGTCGAACTCGGCTCGATGGATGTGATGAGAATCCTGTCCAAGGCCACGCGCGTCATCGCCGAAGGCGAAGTGCTGCAATTGTCCAAGGTTCGCGACGCCAGCACCACTGAAGAAACGTACATGGAAGTGATTCGCGGCAAGACAGCCATGCTGTTCGAAGCCTCGACCCACAGCGCTGCGGCACTGTGCAGCGCCTCTGCCGAACAGACCGAAGCATTGCGTACCTTTGGCGATCATCTGGGTGTTGCCTTCCAACTGGTGGATGACCTGCTGGACTACCGTGGCGACGCCGAGACATTGGGCAAGAACGTCGGCGATGATCTGGCCGAAGGCAAACCTACCCTGCCGCTGATCTACACCATGCGCGAAGGCACGCCCGAGCAGGCTGCCCTGGTTCGTCAGGCCATTCAGAAAGGCGGCCTGGAAGATCTGGAAAGCATCCGCAACGCCGTCGAAAGCGCCGGAGCTCTGGATTACACCGCACAACTGGCCCGTGACTACGCCGCCAAGGCCATCGCCTGCCTGGACGCTCTGCCGCCCAGCGAGTACCGCGATGCGCTGGTCGAACTGAGCGAATTTGCAGTCGCACGCACGCATTGATTGCATCAGCAATACAAAGAAGCCCGTCCTTGTGACGGGCTTTTTGTTGCACTGATCGCTGCTCAGAGCGCGAGCGCAATCATCACCCCCCCTGATCGTCCATCACGCTCCGCGCTCGTCGTTATACACAAGTCTGCCTCGACACTGATCGTGCCCATCGCGTGAGGAACGATCAGAGTGATCTCAGGCACGCCGATCATGCCAATGCCTGTGCTCAGCGTTATACCCGAGTCTTGATGCGACCACGGACTGTGGGAGGCGGCTTGCCAGCGATGGCGTCAGTTCAGTCACTGATAGGTCGCTTCAGAAAAGCATCGCCGGCAAGCCGCCTCCCACGGGGTATGCTTTCAGTCAGTCACTTTCGTTTTGCCCCCGTTTTGCGCGTCTAGCGGACTTCTGTATAACGATGAGCGCAGAGCTGGGCATGATCGTCATCATTCACTGACCCACATCAACCGCCCGGCACAAAATGAGAATTAATCTCAATAGAGCCTTGCTATTATCTCAATAAGAATTATTCTCATCAAACCGATACAGGAGATGGAACATGACTTATTTGATTGATGCATGGCTGGACCGCCCACACCCATATCTGCGAATTCTTCATCGGGAAACCGGGGAAGTGTGTGCCGTACTGGAAGAGGAAGCGCTTGAGGAGTTGCGTGATCAGGGTGATCTGGATGTTTACAGCCTCAGTTCCAGCGAGCCGGTGGTGCTCAAGGAGCTGGTGCGCAATCTGTTTCTGTTCTGTTATGCGCGGGCATTGCGCCCGATAGGCGAGTTGCACTGAGCATGAAACATCAGCACAACCCCGTTGCTGAACGGATCGAGACGACTCGTTCAGCAACCTTGCGTACCGCCTGAAGCCGTTACAGAACGGCCAGCAGTTCCACGTCGAACACCAGCACGCTGTGCGGTGCGATGCTGCCAACGCCCTGAGCGCCGTAAGCCAGCTCGCTCGGCACGTACAGACGCCATTTGCTGCCGGTGTTCATCAGTTGCAGCGCCTCGGTCCAGCCAGCGATCACGCCGCCGACCGGAAATTCGGCAGGCTCGCCACGATCGTACGAGCTGTCGAACACGGTGCCATCGATCAGCGTGCCGTGGTAGTGAGTGCGAACCTGATCTTCACGCGTCGGCTTTGGACCCGTGCCAGCGGTCAGGACTTCAAACTGCAGACCCGAGGCCAATGTGGTTACGCCTTCACGCTTGGCGTTTTCAGCCAGGTAAGCCAGACCGGCACCTGCGGCTTTCTCGGCCTTGGCAGCTGCCTCAGCCTGCATGATTTCGCGGATGACCTTGAAACTGGCGGACATTTCTTCCTGACCTACGCGGCTCGGCAGACCGTTGAACGCATCGGTCAGGCCCGCCAGGATGGCGTCCAAGTTGACGCCCGGTGGCGGGTTGTCGCGCAGTTGGTCGCCCAACTGACGGCCAATGCCGTAGCTGACGCGTGTTTCGTCGGTGGACAGATTGACTTCGGACATGACACTGCTCCGCAGAGGGGCGCGCTGTCGACGGACATGAAAACCAGCCTGGCAATCATGACCCGCTCGGTGGCACCCCGAACCAAAAGGGCAGCCAGCCTAGCACAATTGACCTGACAGGCCCTACCGCCGCGGCGAAGCGCTACGTTGCGTCAGGACCAGGATGAGTGAAAGGAGATCGGCATGCGCATCTCGGAACGGTCATTGACGGGCATGCCGCACAGCTCGTCATGCACCACGCAGTGGACCAGATAGAAAGGCACCACTGGCAGGTTCTTGAGCAAGTCGCGTGCGTGTTCGACCGAGCGCAGGTGCAGGATCTTGCCCGCCTGATCCTTGAGCAACCCTGAGCTGCCGTTCATCAGCACCTCCATTAGGTAAATGCCGCCCTCGATCGAGATCAGATTCAGCTCATTGACCCGGCCAGCCTGGGCATGGTCGGTAAATTCCTGATAATTCATGATCGAACCTCTTTCGTCGTTTGCTGAAAGCATCGCAACGGACTTTTTACAGCACGTCGAAACAACAATCCAGAAACGAAACCGCCCGCCCCTCGCTCGGATTCAAGCGCGGGGCAGGCGGATATGAGCCTGAAGCAGTCGTGGGGTTACTGCTTGGTCATCTTGTCCAGTTTGGTCAGCTTGTCCAGATAACCCATCGCAAACGCCGAGATAACGAAGGTCATGTGGATGATCACGTACCACATCAGGTATTCGGTCTTGATGTTGGTGGCGTCCATGAATACGCGCAGCAGGTGGATGGACGAAATCGCCACGATGGACGCTGCGACTTTCATCTTCAGCGACGAGGAATCCATGGTGCCCAGCCAGTTGAGCTTTTCCTTGTCCTCATCGATATCCAGCTGCGAAACGAAGTTCTCGTAGCCGGAAATCATCACCATGACCAACAGACCGCCCACCAGCGCCATATCGATCAGCGACAGCAGCACCAGGATCAGATCGGCTTCGGCCAGACTGAAGATGTTGGGAAGGACGTGAAAGATTTCCTGAAAGAACTTCAGGCACAGCGCCAGCAACCCAAGGGACAAACCGAAATAGATCGGCGCCAGCAACCAGCGCGATGCATACATGGCATTTTCGAAGAAACGTTCCATTGAGACTCGCAAGTGTTTTGGAAAAAGACGCGCGAGTATATCAGCGGGAACGGACGGCTCTAGATGTGCGACAAAATAACGCAGAAATCACGGGCTAGAACTTGAACGGAGAAGAACGCTGATAGCGGGACAGGTCGCCGTTGAGCCGACGCAACTCAGCCTGCATGTGCAGCGTCCAGATGGGCACATCATCAGCCGGACGATAACCGCCCAGCAGCAGGTTTTCGGCAATACTCTCGAGAATGGACTGGGCAGCAGCCAGACTGGTGAACGGTCCCTGGGAGCGGAGCGCGGAAGGTTGCTCGCCGGACATTCCTGCGGCGAACAGCAGCATCCACAGGCCATCCTCGCCGGACATCGGCCGGATGACGCATTCGATTCGGGTGATAAGCCCGAGGCATTCACGGTTGAGGCAGAGGCTGCGCGGCATGGCGAGCTCCTTGTCAGCAGCGGTATCACCCTCCTCCACAGCAGGAAAATGTGCCAGTCCATTTGGCCACCACGATCAACTGACAGGATAGAAGAAAAGTGAGGCTGCGAAAACGGGCCTGATGAACGGGCACCGGATGCTCGGAAGAACACCCGGCGCCGCTCAAGATGACATCAGACCTTGAGTTCAGGTTGCAACTGGGCAGGCTCCTTTTCCAGCTCTTCTTTCAGGTCTTCATCGCTGAGCATTTCGGCGATGTCGCGCAGCCGCTCGACCACACGGGCATTGACGCTGCCTTCAGGGAATTCACCCTGCTCGTCCGGCGCACCGGCCGACTCGCCGACCAGCAGGCTCAAGGCTTCATCGGCCTGACGCACCGCATAGATATGGAACTGGCCGTCACGTACGGCCTGCACCACGCGCTCATCAAGCATCAGAGTGGTCACGTTGGCGTGCGGGATGATTGCGCCCTGCTCGCCCGTCAGACCGCGCGCCTCGCAAAGCCGGAAGAAGCCTTCGATCTTCTCGTTGACCCCGCCGACCGCCTGCACCTCACCAAACTGGTTGATGGAGCCGGTGATCGCGAAACACTGCTTGAGCGGCGTGCGTGACAGCGCCGAAATCAGCGTGCAGACCTCGCCCAGCGAAGCGCTGTCGCCATCGACATAGCCGTAGGATTGCTCAAGCGCGATGCTGGCCGAGATCGCCAGCGGGAATTCCTGTGCATAACGGCTGCCCAGATAACCGGTCAGAATCATCACGCCCTTGGAGTGAATCGGCTGACCGAGGTTGACCTCACGCTCGATATCGACGATACCGCTGCCACCCGGATAGACGGTCGCGGAGATGCGGGCCGGCACGCCGAACGCAGAATCGCCGACTTCCAGAACCGTCAGGCCGTTGCACTTGCCGACGGCCGCACCGTCGGTGTCGATCAGAATGACACCGGCCATCATGTCGTCGAGAATCCGCGCCGAAACGCGTCCGGTGCGCGTGGCCTTGGCCTTCAGCGCACGTTCGATGTGACCTGCGTCGGTTTTGTCGTCGCTCGCCAGCTGGCGAATGAAGTCTGCTTCGCTGACCAGTTGGAAGAGATCGCCAATGCGCGCCGACAAACGCCCCTGGTGCTCGGCGAGCCGCGCACTGTAGGTCGCAAGCCGCGCAACGGCGTCAGCGGTCAAGGGCGCCATGCCTTCTTCCGAGGTGCGGGTTTTCAGCAATTGGGCGAATTGCTCGAGGGTTTCGTCGACCATCGGAATTTCTTCGTCGAAGTCGACCAGCACCCGGAACATCTCCTGGAAGTCCGGGTCCAGGTCCTGCAGCGTGTAGTACAGCGAACGCGAACCGATGATGACGATCTTGACGTTCCACGGAATGACCTGCGGCGTCAGGGTCACGGTTGCGACACGGCCCAACTCGCCCAGCGGCGATTCCATTTTCAGCTTGCGCGACTGCAGGGTGCGCTTGAGCGCGTCCCATACGAACGGCTCGCTGAGCATCTTTTCCGCTTCCAGAATCAGGAAGCCGCCATTGGCACGGTGCAGTGCGCCCGGACGCAACTGCCGATAGGTCGTGTAGAGCGCGCCCTGATCGGTGCTGTATTCGATACGACCAAACAGGTTGTCGTAGGTCGGATGCGGCTCGAACACCACCGGTGCGCCGCCATCGTGAGTGTGGCCGACCACCAGGCTCGGACTGTATTGCTCTTCAAGCAGCTTGCGGGCCTGAGCGTCGGTCTTGCTGTCATCGACCAGTTGCTCGACCAGCGTCTTGAGCAGGTAAACCTGCATCGCCTGCAGATAAGCGCAGACGGCGGCGTTCTCGGCGTACTTTTCCGACAGCGGTGCCAGCAAAGGCTGCAGGGTCAGGGTGATGGTTTCTTCGTTGAGCTGACGCAGTTGGTTGTTCGACTCGCGCTTCCACTGCGGCAGGCTTGCAAGTTCTTCGTTCAGACGCTCTTCAAGCGCAGAAATATCTTCATGAAAACGCTCGCGATCCGCTTCCGGCAGTTGCGAGAACTCGGCTTCGTCCAGCGCCTTGCCATCGGCCATTGGCGTGAAGGCGATGTTGCTGCTGTCGCGGTACAGCGCGATGTCCTTTTCCAGCGACAGGCGCTCGATCACGTCCAGGGCACGGTCGTAGCGCTGATTGAAGGCACGATCGATCGAACTCTTCTTCTGCTGATACGAGGGGTGCTCGAACACCGCCGGGAAGGTGACCAGCAGGTTATCGATCAGGCCGCCGATGTCGGCAATGAAGGATTGCGCGCTGCCCGGCGGCAGCTCCAGCGCACGCGGCTCGCGAGGCTCGTCGAAATTGTTCACGTAAACCCAGTCCGACGGCGTCTGCATACGCTTGCCTTCGGCCTTGAGGTAGCGCTTCACGAACGAGAACCGGCCGGTGCCGGGTTCGCCCATGACAAATACGTTGTAACCGGGACGCGGCATCGCGACCCCGAACTGCAAGGCTTCTACCGCTCGCTCCTGGCCGAGCACACCGCGAAAGGGTTCCAGATCGTTGGTGGTCGAAAAGCTGAACTGCTCAGCGGAAAACGGACGGGTCAGCGCGTGGGGCGCCAGGCGTAGGTTGGCTGCGACAGAATCGGGCATCAGTGTTCCTTACATCAGGCGGGGCAGATGCAGGCATTCTGGCGCTCGCTGCACACGACTTGCAAGACAGGCTTTCAAGGCCAGAGACGTCTTGAAGATTTTCACTTCCATGAAAGACGCTTCATGTGCAATAAAAAAAGCGGTTTTACGCAATATTCTGCAATAGCTCACGGAACCCTTGGAACCTGCCTAAACTCAAAACTGCGCGGATGGCTCAAAATGGCCGTCCGGCTTGGTGTGACACGAAAGAAACTCGACCCTTGGCTGACCATAAAGAGAAAAAAGCTATGAAACGGATTCTTCTAGGAACGCTCTTCGCCGCTGTATCCATCAACGCCATGGCCCAAGCGCCAGGCGGTCCGGACTGCGGTTGGGGCAACATGCTGTTTGAAGGTCAACGCGGCACTCCCGCTCACTTCCTGGCTTCCACTACCAACGGTACTTCGGGCAACGCCACCTTCGGCATGACGTCCGGCACCAACGGCTGCTCTACCAACAGTGCTCTGACTTATGGCGGCAAATCCTGGCTGGCCATGAACGGCATGATGGATGAGCTCTCCAAAGACATGGCCATGGGCCAGGGCGAAGCACTGACCACCTACGCGGTCGTGCTGGGCGTCGCACCGGAAGATCGTGCGCGTTTCGCCTCTGTCACTCACGAGCACTTCTCGCAAATCTTCAGCAAGGCTGACGCCACTGCCGAAGACGTTCACGCCAACACCGTCAACGTTCTGAAAAACGATCCAACCCTGGCCAAGTACGCTACCCAGGCTTAAAGTCGTTCGCCCGCCCCTCTTCATGAGGGGCGGGACTCTTCTCCCTGACTAGTTGCCCTCTATGCTCAAACGTCTTGTCTTGCTGGCGCTGTTTGTCTGTGCCCCCTTGTCTGCCGCCCCGCGTGTGGCTGCCGACCGTTTGCAGCAACTGGCCAACGAGCCATTCTGGATTTCACTGGGCCACTACGAGGCTGGCAAGCTCGGCGGCTGGCGCAGTTACGTTGACGACCCCAAATTCTTTCTCGCGGCTGATGGCGCGCATGACCCCAAGGCTGAACTGAGCGCGACGCTCGACGCCATTTATGCGCCCATCACCAACGAACAGACCCACGCACAGTGCGTTTACCCTGCAAGGACCCGCTGGCTGCGCGATCAGTTGAAACTGACCGACCTGCCGGTGCTGGACTGCAAGGAATTCAAGACCTGGTACAAGGATGTGGCCCCGGACAGCACCGTGCTGATCTTTCCGGCGGCCTACCTAAACAGTCCGTCTTCCATGTTCGGCCACACGCTGCTGCGCATCGATCCGGCCAGCGCCAAGGCAAACAACACCACGCTGCTGAGTTACGCGATCAACTTCGGTGCCTACATCGAAGGCATGGACAACAGCATCCTATATGCCTGGAAAGGTCTGATGGGCGGCTATCCCGGCCTGTTCGCGCTGGTGCCGTATCAGGAAAAACTGTCGGAATACCGCAGCCTGGAAAACCGCGATCTGTGGGAATACCGACTCAACCTGACGCCCGAGGAAACCGGGCGCATGGTCGAGCATGTCTGGGAACTGAAGCAGATTCGCTTCAGCTACTTCTTCTTCGACGAAAACTGCTCGTATCGCCTGCTGGAGCTGTTGCAGGTCGCGCGCCCCGGCCTGCACCTGACCGAACAGTTCGGATTGACGGCCATTCCGACCGACACGGTCAAAGCCATCAAGGCCGCGGGACTGGTTGAAAGCATTGATTACCGCCCCTCTCGCGAACGCGAACTGCTGAGCCGTGCCGAACCGCTGAACGCTGACGAACAACAGTGGGTGCTGAAAGTCAGCGCTGACCAGAAGCAACTGCAGGACCCGCAGTATCTGGCACAGCCCAAAGAGCGTCGCGCGTTGATTCAGGACGCTGCCTATCGCCTCGAACGCTATCGTGCCAACGGCCTGGAGCGTGACGCAGCGCGCTCCCAGCGCAGTTTCGAACTGTTGCAGGCCATCAACCAGAACCCGCCGCCGCAGCTGGACATCCAGCGCCCCGGTTTGCCGGAAGACGGACATGAGTCACGCACCTGGCAGCTGGGCGTGGGCACACGCGGCGACCGGGCGTTCGGTGAGTACGGCCTGCGCATGGCGTATCACGACCTGAACGACAACGCCTACGGCTTCCCGCTCGGCGCTCAGATCGAGATCCTGCAGCTCAAGGTGCGTCAGTACGAAGGCAACGACTGGCAGGTCCAGCAACTTGATCTGGCCACGATTCGTTCACTGACACCCCGTACCGAACTGCTCAAGCCGTGGTCATGGCAAGTCACAGGCGGCCTTGAACGTGTGCTGGGCAAGCATGGCGATGAAAATCTGGTCAGCCACGTCAACGGCGGCGCGGGCGGCACCTGGCAACTGGGCGAAGAGGTATTGGGCTTTGCGCTAGGCACAGTGCGTGTCGAGCACAACAATGACTTTTCGGAATTCATCTCGCCAGCCGCGGGTTTCAACACCGGCCTGCTGTGGCGCAACCCGCTGGGCAACCTGAGCCTGGAAGCCAAGGGCGATTACTTCACCAACGGCGAAGTACGCCGCAGCGTCAGCCTCAACCAGCAGTGGGAACTCTCCCGCAACGTAGGCCTGCGCCTGAGCGCCCAACGCGAATTCAGCCAGATGAGCTCGCCACAGAACGAATTGATGCTTGAGGTGAAGTGGTATCACTATTGATATCACTGGCGAAAACGATATGAGCGTCTGTGGGAGCCGTGAAAAACTGCAGCGCAACCGTCAGACCAGCGATCCGGCCTGAGTCATTCAGCAGATAGCGAAGCGACACTACACATTCCCCACGTCGTTTTTACAAATAACTCACACATTCGCTTCTAGACTCTCCTCATACGTAGAGGAAACCATCATGAAGCTGCATTGGGTGTTGTTGTCGCTGGCCATCGGGCTGGCGGGTTGTCAGTCCGCCCGTGATCAAATGCTGGCTGAAGGTTATCCGCCCGGCTTCGCCGACGGGTATCAGGACGGATGTGGCAGCGGCAAGGCGGCGGCAGGTGCGTTCACCGGGGAGTTCAAGAAAAACGTACCGCGCTACCTCAAGGACAAGCTCTACGCAGAAGGCTGGGGCGATGGTTTTCGCCAGTGTCAGGCCTCTCAGGAAAATCGCAGCCGCTTCGATCCGGGGCAGATCTTCAATGATCGCGACCGCGACTGGGAGCGGGAAAAGACCCGCAGCGCCGCAAAAGCCTACCGCCCGAACTGATTGGCACGTCGCAGCCGGCATTTCAACGAAACCAATCACGCCTCACCGTGGCCCAAACCCAATTGAGGGAGGACACTTCATGAGTCGCGCATTTGTAAACGAAGACAACGCCGCCGCCGATGCCAACCAGCCGGTGGAGCGAACGGTCAGCGAACAGCCCAATTACGTGACTGCTCACGGCCTGGTATTGCTGCAACAGCACGTAAGCGATCTTCAGGCGCAGCACAGCGCCCAGACGGCGCTGGGCGACAATGCCGACAAGCAGCGTCTGGCAGACCTGGAGCGAGACCTGCGTTACTTCAACCAGCGCCTGCAAAGCGCACAGGTGGTCACGCCCGCCCTTTCAACCGAGAAGGTGCAGATTGGCAGTTGGGTGACATTTGCCGATGAAGACGACCGCCAGCAACGTGTGCAACTGGTGGGTGAAGATCAGGCCGATGCGGCCAATGGGTTGATCAACTGGGGTTCGCCACTGGGCCGCGCGTTGCTGGGTGCGCAGTTGGGCGACGAGGTGTTGTGGAAACGACCGGCGGGCGATCAGGTGATCGAGGTCGTACTGATCGAAACGGACAAAGGCTGAGACAGCAGGAGCGCCAAAGACGACGCTCCTGCTGTATCCGGGTTACGCCAGCTTCTTGTGACGTACACGGTGCGGCTGGGCAGCGGCATCGCCAAGACGCTTTTTACGGTCAGCTTCGTATTCGGTGTAGTTGCCTTCGAAGAATACGGCTTGCGAGTCGTCTTCGTACGCCAGAATGTGGGTCGCCACACGGTCAAGGAACCACCGATCGTGGGAGATCACAATGGCCGCGCCCGGGAAGTCCAGCAGTGCTTCTTCCAGCGAACGCAGGGTTTCAACGTCGAGGTCGTTGGACGGTTCGTCGAGCAGCAGCACGTTGCCGCCCTCTTTCAGGGTCAACGCCAGGTGCAGACGACCGCGTTCACCACCGGACAGGTCCTTGACGAACTTCTGTTGGTCACCGCCCTTGAAGTTGAAACGGCCGACATAGGTGCGCGACGGGATTTCATAGTTGCCGATACGGATCACGTCCGAACCATCCGAAACCGCCTGGAACACCGACTTGCTGCCGTCCAGATCGTCACGGCTCTGGTCAACGCAGGCCAGTTGCACGGTTTCACCGATTTCGATGCTGCCCGAATCCGGCTGTTCCTTACCCATCAGCATGCGGAACAGGGTCGATTTACCGGCACCGTTACCACCGATCACGCCAACGATGGCGCCTTTGGGCATGGCGAATGACAGGTTGTCGATCAGGACGCGATCGCCATAGCCTTTGGTGACGTTCTTGAACTCGATGACCTTGTCGCCGAGGCGCGGACCAGCCGGGATGTAGATCTCGTTGGTTTCGCTGCGCTTCTGGAATTCCTGCGACTGCATTTCTTCGAAGCGTTGCAGACGGGCCTTGGATTTTGACTGACGCGCCTTGGCACCTTTGCGAACCCATTCCAGCTCGTCTTTCATGGCCTTTTCATGGGCCGACTGCTGCTTGGATTCCTGGGCCAGACGATCGGACTTGGCTTCAAGCCAGCCCGAATAGTTGCCTTCGTAAGGAATACCGGCGCCGCGGTCGAGTTCCAGAATCCAGCCCGCGACGTTGTCCAGGAAGTAACGGTCGTGCGTAATCGCAACCACGGTGCCCGAGAAGTCGTGCAGGAAGTGCTCCAGCCAGGCGACGGAATCGGCGTCCAGGTGGTTGGTCGGTTCGTCGAGCAGCAGCATGTCGGGAGCGGACAGCAGCAGACGGCACAGGGCGACACGACGCTTCTCACCGCCGGACAATACGGAAATCTTTGCATCCCACGCAGGCAGACGCAGCGCATCGGCGGCGACTTCCAGCTGACGCTCCAGGTTGTGACCGTCGCTGGCCTGCAGGATGGCTTCGAGCTTGGCCTGTTCAGCGGCCAGCTTGTCGAAGTCGGCATCCGGGTCGGCGTATTCGGCGTAGACCTGGTCCAGACGCGCCTGGGCGTCCTTGATGACGCTGACCGCCTCTTCGACCACTTCACGCACAGTCTTGGTGGGATCGAGTTGCGGTTCCTGCGGCAGATAACCTACGTTCAGATCAGGCATCGGGCGCGCTTCGCCGTCGAACTCGGTGTCGACACCCGCCATGATTTTCAACAGCGTGGACTTGCCCGAACCGTTGAGGCCCAGCACGCCGATCTTGGCGCCCGGGAAGAAAGAGAGGGAGATGTTCTTGAGGATTTCCCGCTTCGGCGGCACAACTTTGCTCAGCCGATGCATGGTGAAGACGTATTGAGCCATGGAATGAAAACCTGGTGTCTGTGATAAGGACCGATCTGGGACGCGAGCTTAAAGCCCCGACCGAAAAAAAGCTTTTATTTGTCTTTCAGACTTGCCGCATGAGCGTTCCACGCCTTGAATCAGAACAGGCAATGAGCAGACTCGTGTGCCTGGGCAGCTATGAAGCTGGGTCTTGTTTGCACACAGTGGAGTCACTCATGCAGGAGTCGGGCTGTAATCGCGCGTTGCGCAAAGCTACCCGAATGCGGCCTGCAGGGCAAACCATCCGGCCCGGCGGGACTGGCACTCTGCCACAACTCAAGGCATGCTAGCCGCCCTTTTGGGTGGCCAGCTTATATTGCATAGTGCATCGCTGCTTCAGTCCAGTAGTCAGGAACAACGACTTGCCCACATCAACGACCTCTTCGCCATCGAGTACCGCCAAAAACAGTACGGTCAGGCCTGTGCGCGGCTCACTGAAGGGTGTGCTGGCGGCGTTGGTGTTGCTGATGATCGCGCTGCTGCTCTGGCAACTCATCGAACAGTTTCATCAGACCCAGGAACGCCAGCGCCAGCGCAGCCTCGACTACGCGACACAGCTTTGCGACCGGATCAGTCTGAACATGGCGCTCAACGCCCAGATTGCGATGAATCTGCTGGAGGAAATCAAGGCAGGCGAAGACAACCCCGATCAGGCCACGCCACTGAGCGCATTGCGCTCAGCCTTGCCGGCATTACGCAGCGTCGTCAGCCTCGCCCCCAATGGAGACGTGATCAGAGACAGCGCCGACATGAGCAGCGACGCCACGCTGTTGAGAAGTGCGCTCAAACAAGCCATCGGGCGTCCGTTCTACTACACCAGCAATGACGACGGCTCACAGATCTATCTGCTGTTGCGCCAGAGCGCAGGCTCGAACGGCAACTACTGGGCCGTGCGCATGGTGCCCGATGCGCTCAAGGGCTTTATTCAGCAGCCGACGCAGGATTTCCAGCATCTGTGGCGGCTGGAAAAACGTGTCACTCAGCAAGTGATTCTGCGCGAGGCGATGCCTGACAACGTGACAGACACCGGCCATGCAGAGACCGTTCTGCTCCAGCCCCTGGGCAACAGCGACTGGCAGCTGCGCGGGCTTTTCGACGCGCACAAGGCGCGCCAGGATTTGCTCGCGCCACTTGTGGGCAAATGCATCATTGGCCTGCTGTTTTCAATCCTGCCGCTCATCGCGCTCATGAGCCTGCGCGGCAGGCAGCGTCAGTTGCTGGAAAGCCGCCGCCGCTATCGCGATATTTTCGAAGGGGCTGGCGTTGCGATCTGTGTGCTGGACATGTCCAGCCTGCCAGGGCGCCTGGAAACCCTGCAGATCAATACCTGCGAAGACCTCGACCTGCTGTTGAAAAACCAGCCCGGTCTGCTTGATCGCCTGTTGCAACAGCTGCGCATCAACGAGGTGAACGACGTTGCTCTGGGCCTGCTGAACGTCGAATGCGGTGAGCAGGCATGGCAGCAATTGATCGAAGGCGAGTCACGCACGCGGCCCGGCATCGGCATTCAAGTGATCCGCGCAGTGCTCGACAAACAGCCACGCCTGGAACTGGAAATCCGCCGCACCCGGGAGGACGGCCAGGATCAGCACCTGTGGCTGGTGCTCAGGCTGCCGGAAAGCCCCGCCGACTTCGACGCGGTCATTCTCAGCATTGGCGATATCACCAGCCGCAAACAGATCGAACTGTCGTTGCTGGACCGTGAAAGCTTCTGGTCCGACGTGGTCCGCACCGTGCCGGATCACCTCTATGTGCAAGATGTGCTCAGCCAGCGGATGATCTACAGCAACCACCATCTGGGGCAGACGCTGGGTTACAGCAAATCGGAACTGCACGGGATGGGTGAGTTCTTCTGGGAAATCCTGCTCCATCCGGAAGACGCGAAACCCTATCAGGACATGCGTCTGCGCCAGCGTCATCACGGGCACAACGAACTGCTGCAATGTGTCCTGCGCTTCCGTGACCGCGACAACCAGTGGCGCTGCTTCGACATTCGCGAACAGGCGCTGGCGCGGGATAGCCAGGATCTGGTGACACGCATCATCGGAGTCGCCAAGGACATCACCGATCAGGTCACGTCCAGCCAGTCCTTGCGTGACAGTGAACAGCGTTATCGGATGCTCGCCGAGAGCATCAGTGATGTGATCTTCTCCACGGACAATCAGCTCGAGCCCAATTACGTGAGCCCCTCGGTTCAGAGCGTGCTGGGCTACACCGCCGAGTGGATTCTCGCCCACGGCTGGGGCGTTACAGTTGCCAACCCGCAACAACTGACAGGGTTCGACGCGCTGATCCGGAATATCCGCAAGGTGCTCAACAAACCGGAAGAACTGGCGAAGCTGCGCAACGACACGACGCCGCGTCTGTTTGTGTTCGATTGTCTGCGGGCCGACGGCCGCAAGGTACCGGTCGAACTGCGCATGGTGCTGGTCTGGGACGAGCACGACAATTTCGAGGGGCTTCTCGGGGTTGGCCGCGACATCAGCCAGCAGCGCCGCGCGGAAAAAGACCTGCGCATGGCTGCCACCGTATTCGAACACTCCACGTCGGCCATTCTGATCACCGATCCTGCGGGCTACATCGTGCAGGCCAACGAAGCGTTCACGCGAGTCAGCGGCTACGAAGTCGCTCAGGTGCTCGATCAACTGCCCGGCATGCTGACAGTGGAAGCGGAACAGGAAGCGCACCTGCGCTACGTCATCAGGCAACTCAACCAGAGCGGCACCTGGGAGGGCGAGGTCAGGCTCAAGCGTCGCAACGGCGAGCATTACCCGGCGTGGGTCGGCATCACTGCAGTGGTGGACGATGAAGGTGATCTGGCGAGCTACGTGTGTTTCTTCAGTGATATCAGTGAGCGCAAGGCCAGCGAAGAACGCATCCATCGCCTGGCCTACTACGATGCCCTGACCCACCTGCCCAACCGCACGCTGTTCCAGGACCGCCTGCATTCGGCGTTGCAGCAGGCCGAGCGGCAACAGGCCTGGGTCGTGCTGATGTTCCTTGATCTGGACCGTTTCAAACCGATCAACGACTCCCTGGGCCATGCTGCGGGGGATCGCATGCTCCAGGAGATGGCCACGCGTCTGCTGGCTTGCGTCACAGACGATGACACGGTGGCACGCATGGGCGGCGATGAGTTCACCCTGTTGCTGCAACCGGGTCCGACGCGGGAAAGCGCCTTGAACCGCGCCATTCACGTCGCCGAGAAGATCCTCAACAGTCTGGTCACCCCCTTCGTGCTGGAAGGACGCGAGTTCTTCGTGACCGCCAGTATCGGTATCGCCCTGAGCCCGCAGGACGGCGATGAACTGAGCCAGTTGATGAAGAACGCCGATACGGCGATGTATCACGCCAAGGAACGCGGCAAGAACAATTTCCAGTTCTATCAGGCCGACATGAACGCCTCGGCGCTGGAGCGTCTGGAACTGGAAAGCGATCTGCGTCACGCGCTGGAGCAACAGGAATTCACGCTGTATTACCAACCGCAGTTCAGCGGCGATGGCAAACGCCTGACCGGGACCGAGGCCTTGCTGCGCTGGCGCCATCCCCGCCGTGGTCTGGTGCCGCCGAACGACTTCATTCCGGTGCTTGAAGAACTGGGGCTGGTGGTGGAGGTCGGTGACTGGGTACTGACCGAAGCCTGCAGCCAGTTGAAGAAATGGCATCAGGCGAAAGTCCGCGTGCCGAAAGTGTCCGTGAACATCTCGGCCCGGCAGTTCTCTGACGGTCAGCTTGGCAAACGCATCGCCAGCATTCTGCACACCATCGGCTTGCCTCCGGCGTGCCTGGAACTGGAACTGACCGAAAGCATCCTGATGCGCGAGGTCAACGAAGCCATGCAGATACTCGACGGGCTGAAGAATCTGGGGCTGAGCATTGCGGTGGATGACTTCGGTACGGGGTACTCGTCGCTGAACTACCTCAAGCAGTTCCCCATCGATGTATTGAAGATCGACCGCACCTTCGTCGACGGCCTGCCTTCCGGCGAACAGGACGCACAGATCGCTCGTGCGATCATCGCCATGGCCCACAGCCTGAACCTGGCGGTCATCGCCGAAGGCGTGGAAACCCAGGAGCAACTGGACTTCCTGCGCGAACACGGCTGCGACGAAGTACAAGGCTACCTCTTCGGCCGCCCGATGCCCGCCAGCCAGTTCGAAGCGCAATTCAGCAACGATGCGTTGTTCATGCTGGATTGAGAGGGACTGCAGACCCTGCGCGACAGCGCTACGTTGAAGACGTGGTGGCGCCTCCCACAGTCCTGTGTCTGCTTCACGACAGCGCTATGTCCACGGGCACGTGGTCAGCCAGCCAGACCTGTTTCAGTTCGGTGGAGTGCCAGAGCATGGCAACCCTCAGCCCGACCCAAGCTGCACCCCATTCATCCGGCACATGACTGCCTTTCATATGCCAGATAAAACCCGATGGGTTAGAATGCCCCCCTTTTCCGCCATGCCCCCTTGAGGACTGCCATGTTCAGCCGTGATTTGACTCTCGCGAAGTACGACGCCGATCTGTTTGCCGCCATGGAGCAAGAAGCTCTGCGTCAGGAAGAACACATCGAGCTGATTGCCTCGGAAAACTACACCAGTCCGGCCGTCATGGAAGCTCAGGGCTCGGTCCTGACCAACAAGTACGCCGAAGGCTACCCAGGCAAGCGCTACTACGGCGGCTGTGAATACGTCGACGTGATCGAGCAACTGGCCATCGACCGTGCCAAGGAACTGTTCGGCGCCGATTACGCCAACGTTCAGCCACACGCCGGTTCGCAAGCCAACTCCGCTGTGTACCTGGCATTGCTGCAGGGCGGCGACACCATTCTGGGCATGAGCCTGGCCCACGGTGGTCACCTGACCCACGGCGCCAGCGTTTCGTCCTCCGGCAAGCTGTACAACGCTGTGCAGTACGGCATCGACGCCAACGGCATGATCGACTACGACGAAGTCGAGCGTCTGGCCGTCGAGCACAAGCCGAAAATGATCGTGGCCGGTTTCTCTGCCTACTCGCAGATCCTGGATTTCCCACGCTTCCGCGCCATCGCTGACAAGGTCGGTGCCTACCTGTTCGTCGACATGGCCCACGTGGCCGGTCTGGTCGCCGCTGGTGTCTACCCGAACCCGGTGCCGTTCGCCGACGTCGTGACCACCACCACTCACAAGACCCTGCGCGGTCCACGTGGCGGCCTGATCCTGGCTCGCGCCAACGCCGACATCGAGAAGAAGCTGAATTCGGCCGTATTCCCGGGTTCGCAGGGCGGCCCGCTGGAGCACGTCATCGCGGCCAAGGCCGTGTGCTTCAAGGAAGCGCTGCAGCCTGAGTTCAAGGCTTACCAGCAGCAAGTGGTCAAGAACGCCAAGGCCATGGCCGGTGTGTTCATCGAGCGCGGTTTCGACGTGGTTTCCGGCGGTACTGAAAACCACCTGTTCCTGCTGTCGCTGATCAAGCAGGACATCTCCGGTAAAGATGCCGACGCTGCCCTGGGCCGCGCCTTCATCACCGTCAACAAGAACTCCGTACCGAACGACCCACGCTCACCGTTCGTCACCTCCGGCCTGCGCTTCGGCACCCCGGCTGTGACCACTCGCGGCTTCAAGGAAGCAGAGTGCAAGGAACTGGCTGGCTGGATCTGCGACATCCTGGCTGACCTGAACAACGAAGCCGTGATCGACGCGGTTCGCGAGAAGGTCAAGGCCATCTGCGCCAAGCTGCCAGTCTACGGCGCTTGATCCGCATCGTCTGACACAGTAACTCAAAGCCCCGACTCGAAAGAGCCGGGGCTTTTTTGTGACACCGTTGCACAGAGCCCACCGACTGATCGGGAGACGATCCATGAAGCTGTTGCGCACCCTTTCGATAAGCCTGCCGATGCTGCTAATGCTGTTTGCGGGGGCCATCGTGATCGACGGGCTGTCCGACACCGCCAAAACCAGCGACGCCGCCATCGTCCTCGGCTCGCAAGTGCTCCCGGACGGGACGCCGTCCGATCGACTGCGAGCCAGGCTCGACAGGGCTGAAGAGCTCTACCGACAGGGATTGGTTCGCCACATCATCGTCAGCGGCGGCACAGGCAAGGAAGGCTTCAGCGAAGCGGCCGTCATGGCAGACTATCTTGTTGACCACGGCAAGATTGCGCGGGAAGCGATCCTGCTGGACGAACAGGGAAACACCACCCGAGACACCGCCATCAACAGCGCCGGGATCATGAAAGGCAAAGGCTTCACCAGCGCAGTCGTGGTCACTCAATACTTTCACGTCACCCGCAGCCAGTACGCCCTGAAGCAGGCCGGGGTCATGCAGGTCTCGACTGCTCACGCGCGTTATTTCGAATGGCGCGACCTGTACTCCATCGCCCGTGAAGTGGTGGCGCTGCCCGCCTACTGGTGGGCAGCCAGCACCTGATCAGGCCAGTAGGCCTGGAGAGCGATCTCAGCCCACCATCGCCTCGAACCCGGCCCGAATCTTCTCCTCCGGCAATTCGTCGGCGATGAACACGATGACGCTTTCGCGCGTCTCGCCCCTCCTTGAAACATCACAAAATCGGCAGAGTGATATGCGCCCGCCGCAGGTGTCAGCAGAACATAGAGTTGCTTATCGGGAAGCCGAGTAAAACAAGATATTTCTTACAGAGGAAATACACCACTATCCGCTGGACACGGATCTGTCTGACATACATGAAAATTTTCCAGTGAAAGAATGGCTGTCTTGGCGGTTATTTTTTCCTCTTGGTGAGATCAACCGCTGCTCAAACCGAAAAATTCCAATTAGCGGATGCCGCATGAACTCGACAGCCAATCGCCATAGCAATTATCAAACCTTGATACGTCTGGCAGAAACCAACTGGGATGAGGCAGACAAGCTAAAGCTATCCAGTCTCCACGTAACTGTAAAAGACGACAACTATCTGCACGATCAATTCGGAAGGTCGTTTTATCATTTTTGCACAACGTCCTATTTAGGTTTGGACTATCACCCGGCACTGCTCGACGGCGCGATTCAAGCACTCCAGAAAACCGGTACGTTGCGCATAGCCAATTCACGAAACCGCTGTCAACTATCTAACTTGGCTGAGTATGAAACCGAGCTGTCAGAATGGCTCAACGCACATTGCCATGTCACTTTATCCTGCAGTGCAGCCAGCGCAGGCATATTGCCTCTACTTTCGTCAGGCGCCTTTACCGACGGCCGGGTTCCCACCATGGTTTTTGACAGGCATGCGCACTATTCAATGAACCACATGAAGGCGGCGTGCGCAGGTGAAGCGACGGTTTTGACAGTAAGCCATAACAACATGGAGCAACTTGAGACATTATGCAAAGCACATGACAGGGTTGCTTATGTTGCCGATGGCGTCTATAGCATGGGTGGCATGGCAGACATAGAAAGCCTGATTTATTTGAAAGAGAAATACGGGCTATTTCTGTACCTTGACGATTCGCATGCCATTTCCGCGTTAGGAGTAGGAGGAACAGGCTACGCACGGTCTAAGCTCGACGAGCTTGATGAGAACACCATCATCGTGGCGTCACTCGGTAAGGCATTTGGCGCAAGTGGTGGCGTAGCGATGTTAGGCAACGACCGCCAGAAAAAACTGATTCATCGATACGGAGGACCCAGCAATTGGTCTCAAAGTCTTAACATTGCAGCCATCGGCGCAGGGAGGGCTTCAATAGCGTTGCACCGCAATGGCGAAGTTGAAAAACTGCAGCGGAAGCTACAGCACAACATTCAATATTTTGATTCCATCATTAACACAGAACAGAAAGGCAGCAGATCGGCCATTCGCCTCATCCAGTGTTCCAGTGCAGAGGTTGCAAATCGGATTGCAGCCGAACTGGCCAACAAAGGTTTTTTTACGTCAGCGGTATTCTTCCCAGTTGTAGCGCAAGATAAACCTGCAATACGTATTACGCTCAGATCAGACATGACACACATCTTGATCAGTGACTTTTGCAAAGGCCTGACCGAAGCGCTTGGCACAGCAGAGTTCAATCAGCCTGCAACCCAATAAAAACATCATCCCCATGAAAATCGAAAGTCGCCTGCTGGTACCCTGCCTGGCCGTACTGGTTGCACAGTCAGGAATAACGCTGCATCTGCCGTCCCTGCCGTCGATAGCAAAGACTTTCAATGCACCCGATTATTTTTCGGCTCTGACGCTGTCAAGTTTTCTGATTGGCATGGGTTTGCCGATGTTGTTATGGGGCAAGCTGGCTGCATGTCTGGGCAGTCGGAGGACGCTGGTTTGGGCGTTGATGGTTTTTTCAGTTGGCAGTGCAGGTACCGCGCTGTCGATAGACATGACAACGTTCCTGATGTGCCGTGTGGTTCAAGGCATTGCAGCAGGTGGGATTTCAGTCATGGCCCGCGTGTTATTGCGCGATAGCCACAGCGCTGAACAACTGCCGCGCGCATTCAGCTGGCTCTCTATCTGCTTTGTCTTGTCACTGGGTATGGCGCAGTTCGCGGGCGCTGTACTGGACGCGATCTGGGACTGGAGAGCGATATTTATCGCTAGTGCCGTAGCGGGTGCGCTCTCGATAATTCCAGTCAGGTTATTCGTAAAAGTCATTTCGTCCAGAAGGACAGACTTTCGACCGGACGACTCGTACAGGGTACTGATTCGGGACTTGCGATTCATGAGTCCGGTGCTTGCAGGCGGACTGGGGTATGGAGTGGTTGTCCTTTTTGGTGCGAGCGCGCCCGCCATATTTCAGCTGCACTTCAACTGGACGGTACTTGAATACGGCTGGATCGGCTGGCCCATCAGTGGTGCCTATTTGCTGGGCGCACTTTCGGTCCGTTGGCTGATCGCGACACACAGCCAGCAAGAGGGTTTGCTGACTGGATTGAAATGTTTGATAGCGGGTGCCTTAGTGATGGGTGCCGGACAGCTGATTTACCCTGCGTCGGGCGTTGCGCTCTGGCTGCCTTACTGCCTGCTGCTGGCGGGTCAGGGGGCTGTATATCCTCTTTCCCAGTCTCTTGCCAGCCAGAACGCCCCTGTAAAAGGCCCCCACGCCATGGCGTTGATCGGTTTCATTCACCAGGCGATGGCCGCCTGCTGTGCACTGATCGCCAGCTTACTGCCGAAGGGCGATCCCGCACCTTTCACACTGGCATGCATTGCGCTTTCGGCAATGGCTTTGACGGTGTACTGGCTGAGTGAGCGCAGGAGCCGATCTTGAGAGAGACTCAAGACCGGCTGAGCCTAAAAGTACCTCAGCCCACCATCGCTTCGAACCCGGCCCGAATCTTCTCCTCTGGCAATTCGTCAGCGATGAACACGATGACGCTTTCGCGCGGCTCGCCTTCGGCCCATTCGGTATCCCAGTCGAAGCCGTAGAGCTTGAGCACGCCCTGAAACACCATGCGCCGGTCTTCGCCCGCAATGTTGAGCACGCCCTTGTAGCGCAGCAGTTGTTTACCGTGGCCTTCCAGCAGCGCGTTCATGAACTCGCTGAGGCGGTCCAGATCCAGTGGCTTGTCGCTGCGCAGCACAAGGCTGGTGATGCGGTCGCCGGAGTTGCCGACCGGCGCCAGCGGACGCAGGACCATGCCGCCGCCCAGATCGGCGTTGAGGTTGAAGCCACGCACATCGAGCAGTTCAGCCAGGTCGATCTTGCCATGCTCGACGATATTGATCGGCGCACGGCGGTTGATGCGGGTCAGGCGCGCGCTGAGTGCGTCAAACGCTGCGTCGTCCACCAGATCACGCTTGCTCACCAGCAGGCGGTCGGCAAAACCGATCTGTGCCTGGGCGATGGTCTGGGTCAGGTGGGTATCGGCATGAGCCGCATCAACGAGGGTGATGATGCCGTCGAGGATGTAGCGCTCGCGCAGCTCTTCATCGATGAAAAAAGTCTGGGCAACCGGTGCGGGATCGGCCAGGCCGGTGCACTCGATCACCAGCCGGTCGAAGGCGATTTCGCCACTGTCCAGCCGTTCGAGCAGCAGGTACAGCGCTTTGGTCAGGTCGGTGTGAATGGTGCAGCAGACGCAGCCGTTGGACAGCGTCATGACTTGCACAGGATCGGTGCCCAGCAACTGGCTGTCGATGCCGGCATCGCTGAACTCGTTCTCGATCACTGCGATTTTCAGGCCGTGCTCGGCCTTGAGCAGGTGGCGCAGCAGCGTGGTTTTGCCTGCGCCCAGAAAGCCGGTCAGTACGGTAACGGGGATAGGTTGCAACTCGCTCATAAGGCTCCAGACAGGTGCAAATCGGGCTGAAATGAAAACGCGCCACAGGTAGCAGCCTGTGGCGCGTCGGGTTACACGATAACGCAGATCAGAGGATCAGCAGCACTTCGGACCGCCCTTGCCGCCGTAACGCGCCTCTTGCCGCTCCCGAAAGAACTGCTCGTAGGTCATCATCGGCTTGTCCGGGTGTGTGGTCTGCATGTGCTCGACATAGGTGTCGTAGTCCGGCATGCCCACCATCAGACGCGCGGCCTGACCAAGGTATTTCCCGAGGCGACTCAGGTCATTGAACATGGGCAAATCCTCTGTGGTTGACCATCATCACACCTGCGACGCTGGCGGCATGGCCTGAAACGGAGATTCCTTGTCGGTGCGCTCCTTCTTGCCCCAGGCGGCAATGCCGACTTTCAGGGCGTAGAACAGGATGCTGAACACCACGAACAGGAACAGGATGGTCAGGCCCGCGTTGGTGTACGCGTTGAAGATCACGTGCTGCATCTGGTCCATGGTCTTGGCCGGGGCCAGAATCTGACCGGCGTCCGCCGCTGCGCTGTACTTCTTGGCCAGCGCCAGGAAGCCCACTGCAGGGTTGGAGTCGAACAGTTTGATCAGGCCAGCCGTCACGGTGCAGATCAACAGCCACGTGGCAGGCAGCATGGTGACCCAGACATAGCGCTGACGCTTCATCTTGATCAGCACAACGCTTGCGAGCATCAGCGCGATACCGGCCAGCATCTGGTTGGAGATACCGAACAGCGGCCACAGGGTGTTGATGCCGCCCAGCGGATCGATCACGCCCTGATACAACAGATAACCCCACAACGCCACGCAGCCACCGGTGCCGATGGCGTTGGCGGTCCAGGACTCGGTACGTTTCAGAGCCGGGACGAAGCTGCCCAGCAAGTCCTGCAGCATGAAACGACCGGCACGCGTACCGGCGTCTACCGCTGTCAGGATAAACAGCGCTTCGAACAGGATCGCGAAGTGGTACCAGAACGCCATGGTGTTTTCACCCGGCAGCACCTGGTGGAGGATCTGCGCGATACCGACCGCAAGCGTCGGTGCACCACCGGCACGGGCCAGCACGGTGTTCTCGCCGATGTCCTTGGCGACCGCCGTCAGTTGCTCAGGCGTAATGGTGAAGCCCCAGCTGGTAACAGTCTGCGCGACCGTCACCACGTCGCTGCCAACCACAGCCGCAGGGCTGTTCATCGCGAAGTACACGCCCGGCTCGATCACCGAAGCGGCAACCATAGCCATGATGGCCACGAAGGACTCCATCAGCATGCCGCCGTAACCGATGTAACGGGCGTTCTTCTCGTTATCCAGCAGCTTGGGCGTGGTGCCCGAGGAAATCAGCGCGTGGAAACCGGACACCGCACCGCAGGCGATGGTGATGAACAGGAACGGGAACAGTGCGCCTTTCCAGACCGGACCGGTGCCGTTGGTGAACTGGGTCAGGGCCGGCATTTTCAGCTCCGGCGCCAGGATCAGGATACCGATCGCCAGGGCCAGGATGGTGCCGATCTTCAGGAAGGTCGACAGGTAGTCACGCGGGGCCAGCAGCAGCCAGACCGGCAGCATGGCTGCCACAAAACCGTAGCCCACCAGCATCCAGGTGATCTGCACGCCGGTAAAGGTGAACGCCGGACCCCAGGTCGGATCGGCTGCAACCAGGCCGCCGATCCAGATCGAGGCCAGCAGCAGAATCACACCGACGATGGAAATCTCACCAATGCGGCCCGGACGGATGTAGCGCATATAGACGCCCATGAACATCGCAATCGGGATGGTCGCCATGACGGTGAACATGCCCCACGGGCTCTCGGCCAGGGCCTTGACCACAATCAGCGCCAGCACCGCGAGGATGATGATCATGATCAGGAAGCAGCCGAACAAGGCGATGGTGCCGGGAATACGGCCCATTTCCTCACGGACCATGTCGCCCAGCGAGCGACCGTTACGGCGTGTGGAGAGGAACAGGATCATGAAGTCCTGCACCGCACCGGCGAGCACCACACCGGCAATCAGCCACAGCGTACCGGGCAGATACCCCATCTGCGCCGCCAGCACCGGACCGACCAGCGGGCCTGCGCCTGCGATGGCCGCAAAGTGGTGACCGAAAAGAATGTGTTTGTTGGTCGGCACATAGTCCAGACCGTCGTTGTTGACCACCGCAGGCGTTGCACGCAGCGGGTCGAGCTGCATGACGTGATTGGCAATGAAAAGACTGTAGTAACGATAAGCAACCAGATAGATGGCAACCGCTGCAACCACTATCCACAAGGCGTTGATCGCCTCTCCGCGGCGCAAGGCCACGACCCCCAGAGCACATGCTCCAACAATTGCGACGATGAGCCAGGGAACATGGCGCATCAGACTATTATTATTTTTCATTTTTTTTATTCCAGCAGAGTTGACTAGAAGGCAAGCAGTCCGAGTTTAGCGCCGTCACAGCGAAAGGCCACCCCCCACGATGGTCTAGACCGGAATTTGATCAATTAAGGCAGATACCCGGCATGGAGCGGCGCAGGCGGGCTTGTTGGCAGGTCGGAAAGAAATCTGGGGGCACCATCTGTCCGGCAACCTCTTTCAGGTCTATCGTGCATGAACAGCCTTGATAAAACAGTCCGAAGCCTTGCACCCGGCCCACGGAATACCGCAACAAGAGAGCCCTCTCGATGACCGACTCACATGCAGATCGCCGACGCTTCAAACGCATTGCCTTCGATGCGAAGACCGACCTGACGCAAGGCGACAAAAGCTGGAAAGTGCAGTTGGTCGACTTGTCGCTCAAAGGCCTGCTCATCGAACGGCCCGAGCCCTGGACGGGCGACCCTGCCCAAGACTTTCTGGTGGATATCCACCTGAGCCCGGACGTTTACGTAAAAATGGATGTGCACCTGACCCACGACAACAATCGGCAACTGGGCTTTGTCTGTCGGCACATCGGCCTGCAGTCGATCAGCCACTTGAAACGGCTGATCGAACTGAACCTCGGCGATGAGGAAGAACTGGATCGCGAGCTGGCAGCCCTGATCGAAATCTAGTGCCCGTTACTCGAACAGCGCGTCCAGTGCCTGCTCCAGACGGGTCACGCCAATGATCTGAAAGCCTGGAGGCGCCTCTTTCGGCGCATTGGCCTTGGGCACGATGGCCCGCTTGAAGCCGTGCTTGAACGCTTCCTTGAGACGCTCCTGCCCGCTGGGCACCGGCCTGACCTCACCTGACAGCCCTACTTCGCCGAAGACCAGCAGGTCATGCGGCAGCGGTCGGTTGCGCAGGCTGGACATGACCGCTGCCATCAAGGCCAGGTCGGACGCGGTTTCCAGCACTTTCACGCCGCCGACCACGTTGAGAAACACGTCCTGATCGTGAGTCGGAATCCCACCATGCCGGTGCAGAACCGCCAGCAACATCGCCAGCCGGTTCTGGTCCAGACCCAGCGTCACGCGACGCGGGTTGGACATGTGGCTGTCGTCCACCAGCGCCTGGACTTCGACCAGCATCGGCCGGGTGCCTTCCCATGTGGCCATGACCACGCTACCCGGCACTTCTTCCTGCGCACGAGTGAGGAAGATCGCCGACGGGTTGGAGACCTCTTTCAGGCCCTTGTCGGTCATGCCGAAAACGCCCAGTTCGTTCACAGCGCCAAAGCGATTCTTCACGGCCCGCAACAGACGCAGGCGTCCATCGGACTCGCCTTCGAAATACAGCACGGTATCGACCATGTGTTCCAGTACGCGCGGCCCGGCCAGCGCGCCTTCCTTGGTCACGTGGCCGACCAGAAAGATCGCCGTGCCGCTCTGCTTGGCGTAGCGCACCAGCAAAGCAGCGCTTTCGCGCACCTGCGCCACACCGCCGGGAGCCGATTGCAGTTGCTCGGTGAAAATGGTCTGGATGGAGTCGATCACCATCACCTTCGGCTGCTCGACGCGCGCCGTGGCGATGATGGACTCGATGCAGGTCTCGGTCATCACTCGCAGCTTGTCCTGCGGCAGCCCAAGACGGCGGGCACGCATGGCGACCTGCTGCTGGGATTCTTCGCCGGTAACGTACAGCGCGGGCATGCGCTGGGCGATGTTGCACAGGGTCTGCAGCAGAATCGTGGACTTGCCGATACCGGGGTCGCCGCCGATCAACACCACGGAGCCGTCTACCAGACCGCCGCCCAGCACGCGGTCCAGCTCGGCGGAGTTGGTGGAGAAACGCGGGATCTCCTCGACACTGACTTCAGCCAATGTCTTGATCTGCGCCTGCGCGCCGGTCCAGCTGGCACGACCACTCGGGGGAGCGGCGGCACCACTTTCAATCATGGTTTCGACAAGCGTGTTCCAGGCGCCGCAATCGCTGCACTGGCCCGCCCATTTGGGAAACGTCGCGCCGCACTCGGTGCAGCCGTACAAGCGTTTGGCCTTGGCCATGACAACCCCAGTCGTAAAAGCGCACATGATAACGCAGGTTGCCGCACCAATTGGGCGGTGGGCGACCCATAGCGCTCAAGACGGGATAAAACTTCCAAGGCTCAGTCCGGTCGATTGAACGTGCATCGGGCAGTACCTGCGTGAGTGGATTACACTCATTCGGGTCAATTTATCTGTAACAAGGAATTACTCATGAGCGTACTAAGCGAGTTCAAGGCATTCGCGGTCAAAGGTAACGTGGTCGATATGGCCGTCGGTATCATCATTGGCGCGGCATTCGGCAAGATCGTTTCGTCGTTCGTTGGCGATGTGATCATGCCGCCACTGGGCCTGTTGATCGGTGGCGTGGACTTCAGCGACCTGGCCGTCACCCTGCGGGCTGCCGACGGAGCCACCCCGGCCGTGCTGCTGGCCTACGGCAAGTTCATTCAGACAGTCATTGACTTCATCATCGTTGCATTCGCCATCTTCATGGGTGTGAAGGCCATCAACCGCCTGAAGCGTGAAGAAGCCAAGGCCCCTACCCTGCCGCCAACGCCGAGCAAGGAAGAAGTCCTGCTGGGCGAGATTCGCGACCTGCTCAAGGAGCAGAACAAGCCCGCGACGCCGATTACCGTAGACCCAGCCCGTCCGTTGTGAGCGTAACTCGTCTGCAATCAACGGCAAACTGAGTGGATCGTTCTCACGCTCCTGCGCTCAGCGTTCGATACAAGTCCTGCTGCAACCAACGAGCATGGGCATGATCGGCGTGCTTGAGATCACGCTGATCGTTCCTACGCTCCGCGTGGGAATGCCTCCCAGGACGCTCCGCGTCCGCTCTTGGATGTGGCGCAGATGCTAGACCAAGCTCCAGCGTTATCCACGTCATGCGCTCGGCTCACTGAATCCGCAATCTGTGCCATTTGTGACGCGTAGCGTCACGGGAGGCATGCCCACGCAGAGCGATGGTCACGATCAGTGTCGAGGCAGACTTGTGTATAACGCTGAGCGCAGAGCACGGGCACGATCGGCGTCAGGGTGATGATCGTTCCCCCACTCTGCGTGGTAACGCCGCCCAGGACGCTCCGCGTCCGCTCTTGGATGTGGCGCAGATGCTAGACCAAGCTCCAGCGTTATCCACGTCATGCGCTCGGCTCACTGAATCCGCAATCTGTGCCATTTGTGACGCGTAGCGTCACGGGAGGCATGCCCACGCAGAGCGATGGTCACGATCAGTGTCGAGGCAGACTTGTGTATAACGCTGAGCGCAGAGCACGGGCACGATCGGCGTCAGGGTGATGATCGTTCCCCCACTCTGCGTGGTAACGCCGCCCAGGACGCTCCGCGTCGGGGCAGCCTTATTTATAACGACGAGCGCCCTACGCGGTGTAGATGAATCGGGCCTTGCTTACCAGTACGTCTCCACCGCCACCTGACCCGGTTTGCGGGACAGGCTCAGGCGCATATCGCGCTGTTTGAGCACAGCGCGGGTGTCGTCGATCATCTGCGGATTGCCGCACAGCATGACCCGCGAATGCTCCGGGGTCATGGGGATGCTTGTCGCACGCTCCAGTTCGCCATTTTCAATCAGTTGCGTGATCCTGCCATTCAAGGCCCCGGGGTGCTGCTCGCGGGTAACCACAGGCAGAAACTGGAATTTATCGACGTATTCGGCCAAGTACTCACGCTGCATCAATTCGCCTATCAACTGCTGATAAGCCAGTTCCTTCGACTCGCGCACGCTGTACACCAGAACCACACGCTCGAATTTCTCCCATACCTCGAAGTCCTGCAGGATCGACAGAAACGGCGCAACACCGGTGCCTGTGGATAACAGCCACAGATCGCGACCATCGACGAAACGGTCCAGGGTCAGGTAGCCGAAGGCCTGCTTCTCGACCATCAGGCTGTCACCTTCGCGCAGGCGGCTCAGTTCGCTGGTGAACTCGCCGTCAGGCACGACGATGGAAAAGAACTCCAGAAACTCGTCATGAGGCGAAGACACCATCGAATAGGCTCGCCACACGGTGGTGCCGTCTGCCTTGGTCACGCCCAGACGCGCGAACTGCCCCGCGGTGAAGCGAAAACCGGGATCGCGCGTGGTGCGCAGGGTAAACAGGTTGGGGGTCAACGGTGTGACACGCTGAAGCGTCTGCCGGGTGAACTTGTCTTCGCTGACGGTCATGGTGTGCCTCGGGCTCCCGAATGTGAACGTTGGCGCTAAGTGTCCCGCAAAGTACGTCGGATAAACACCGGCGGTTTGTAGTGGCTTGTACCTGGTGGCGCCTGAAACGTTTAGAGCATTTGGTTCTTGCCTGCCCGGCCATGTTGCCGGACCCCGACTAACCAGCATGAAACAAAACGCGCTACGACGGCTGTTCCAGCCGGGATACTCCTTTTTGAATACATAAAAGCCATCACCCCATTCGTCTGGACATCTTCCAGCCTGCAAAATTCCCGGTGCATTTTTCCTAGACTGGATAAAAGCACAGCGATATCTCGCCATCAAAGGGTATGGAGGCGATCATGAAGAACATGGAAATCAACTCGACGGATCCATCGAATCCCAAGGGGCTGACCGAACGGGAAATAGAAGTCCTCAAGTGGTCCGCCAAAGGCAAGACAGCAGGTGATATAGCCCTGATTCTATGCTTGAAGGAGCGCACCATTCATTTTCACGTGGCCAGCGCAGTCCAGAAGCTGGGGGTGTGTAACAAGACCGCCGCCGTGGTCCAGGCGGCCTTGAGCGGCATGTTCTGAAAAAGCAGGCGACCGGGCACCAAATGGGCAGGTGTCAAAGCGCAAAAAGTACGTAAAATCACCGCTCTCAGCGAGCCCGTCAGTGGACGGGCTTACGTGACACACGCACGCCTGCACAGAGTTTTCCTGCCAATGCCCTTGCTCATCAGCCCTTTCGCTCAGCTTGATCTTATTCGCCAGCCCGAACAGCAAGATGAGCCGCTTCAGGCATTCGATGCCGCTGACGAGTACCTGCTCAACCACGTGGCGGAAATCGGGCTGACCCTGCAAAGCCGGGTCCTGGTCCTTAATGACAGCTTTGGCGCTGTGGCGGCCAGCCTTGCCGCTCACGCGACGGTGGTCAGCAGCACCGACTCGTTTCTCGCCGCCCAGGGCCTTGAGAAGAACCTGACCCGCAACGGCATGGCCTACGACAGCGTGCCGCTGATTCCTGCCAGCGAGCCGTTGACCGGCCCTTTCGACTGGGTACTGATCCGGGTGCCCAAGACATTGGCGCTGCTCGAAGAGCAACTCATCCGTCTGCAAGGCCAACTGGCACCCGGCGCACGCGTGATAGCGGCGGCGATGATCAAGCACCTGCCGCGCTCGGCCGGTGACTTGCTTGAAGAATACGTAGGGCCGGTGCAGGCCTCGCTCGCGGTCAAGAAAGCCCGCCTGCTGTTCGCCACCCCAGAGATCAGGGAAATCCGGACGTCGCCCTACCCCACGCGCTACAGGCTCGACGAGCCAGCCATCGAACTGCTCAACCATGCCAACGTGTTTTGCCGCGAAGGTCTGGATATCGGCACGCGTGCATTTCTGCCTTATCTGCCGAAGAACCTTGGCTCAGCGCGCGTTGCCGACCTGGGCTGCGGCAACGGCGTGCTGGCGATTGCCAGCGCACTGGAAAATCCGCAGGCGCATTACACGCTGGTCGATGAGTCGTACATGGCCGTGCAGTCGGCTGCCGAAAACTGGCAGGCCAGTCTGGGGGACCGGGAGGTGGTTATCCTAGCGGCCGACGGGCTGGCGGGACAGGAACCGGACTCGCTGGATGTGGTGCTGTGCAACCCGCCCTTCCACCAGCAACAGGTGGTCGGCGACTTTCTGGCCTGGCGCATGTTCCAGCAGGCCCGCGCTGCACTTGTCACAGGCGGCGCGCTGTACATCGTCGGCAATCGCCATCTGGGCTATCACACCAAGCTGTCCCGGCTGTTTCGGGGCGTCGAGCAGGTCGCGGCAACGCCCAAGTTCGTGATTCTGAAAGCCCGCAAGTAACGCCCCACTTTTTCGCAGCCAAAAAAAACCCTCCGAAACCGGAGGGTTTGTAAAACGTGTCCGTGGACACGGTGTGGGAATGCTTTCAGTGACGATCAGTGCGTCGTCAGGCCCGCAGCGCTCATGAACATCCGCATCAGGCTGGCGACGATAAACAGCGCAGTCACGCTGCCCGCCCAGATGCCGACCAGCCAGGCCAGTCGTTGCCAGAGCGGCTTGCTCAGCGCCGGATCCGGGTCGTGCATGGAGTTCTTGCCAGACATGATCAATCTCCTCTGTTCGGACTAGTGATAACCGTCTTCTGCAGTGACTTTGCCGCGGAACACGTAGTAGCTCCAGAAGGTGTATCCGAGGATGAACGGGATGATGAACAGCGTGCCGACCAGCATGAAGCCCTGGCTTTGCGGCGGCGCGGCAGCTTCCCAGATCGAAACGGACGGCGGAATGATGTTCGGCCACAGGCTGATGCCCAACCCGCTGTAGCCCAGGAAGATCAGCAGCAGGGTCAGCAGGAACGGCGTGTAATGCGCGTTGCGGGCCACGGCCTTGAACAGCCCGTACATGGTCACCAGCACCAGAATCGGCACCGGCATGAACCAGACCAGATTCGGCATGCTGAACCAGCGATGCGCGATGTCGGCGTGGGCCAGTGGCGTCCACAGGCTGATCACGCCCATCACCACCAGCACAGCCACCGCCAGAGGACGTGCCAGATCATGCATCGCTTTCTGCAACGGCCCTTCGGTCTTCATGATCAGCCAGGTGCAGCCCAGCAGTGCATAAGCCACGATCAGCGCCAGACCGCAGAACATCGGGAACGGTGCCAGCCAGTCGAGTGAGCCGCCTGCGAACTGACGATTCGCTACCGGAATGCCCTCGATGAACGCGCCCAGTGCCACGCCCTGAAAGAACGTCGCGGCCAGAGAACCGCCGATGAAGGCCTTGTCCCACAGATGACGTTTCTCGTCGGTCGCCTTGAAGCGGAACTCGAATGCCACGCCGCGGAAGATCAGGCCCATCAGCATGAAGATCAGTGGCAGATACAGCGCCGACAACACCACCGAATAAGCCAGCGGGAACGCGCCGAACAACGCGGCGCCCCCCAGTACCAGCCAGGTTTCGTTACCGTCCCAGACCGGCGCGACGGTATTCATCATCACGTCGCGGTCGGAACTGTCTTTCATGAACGGGAAGAGAATCCCGATACCCAGGTCGAAGCCGTCCATCACGACGTACATCATGATGCCGAAGATGATGATGACGGCCCAGATCAGCGGAAGATCGATACCCATGGCTTAATTCCCCTTGCCGAGCGCGTCAACGTTGTCGCCGTCTTCTGCGCCTTCAACGGCGGCGGAGAGCGGACGGGCCGGTGTACGTTTCTGACCGGGACCACCTTGCGGCACATGCTCGACGTACGCTTTGGGGCCTTTGCGCACCAGACGCATCATGTAGCCCAGACCAGCGCCGAACAGTACAAAGTAGACCACCACGAACAACACCAGGGTGATGCTCATCTGCGCGAAGCTGTGGTTGGACGAAGCATCGGCGGTGCGCATCAGGCCGTAGACGACCCACGGCTGGCGGCCGATTTCGGTGGTGAACCAGCCTGCGAGAATAGCTACCAGACCGGACGGCCCCATCCACAAGGCCAGGTACAGGAACGGACGCGACTGATAGAGCGTGCCCCGCTTGCGCAGCCACAGGCTCCACAGACCGGTCAGGATCATCAGCATGCCCAGCGCAACCATGACCCGGAACGACCAGAACACAATGGTCGAATTCGGCCGGTCTTCAGGTTTGAATTCCTTCAGCGCCGGGACCTGCTTGTCCAGGCTGTGGGTCAGGATGAGGCTGCCAAGGTACGGAATTTCCACTGCGTACTTGGTGCGCTCTTCCTTCATGTCGGGAATGCCGAACAGGATCAGCGGGGTCGGTTCGTCACCGATGTTTTCCCAGTGACCTTCAATGGCGGCAATCTTGGCTGGCTGATGCTTGAGCGTATTCAGACCGTGGAAGTCGCCCACAACCGCCTGGATCGGTGCAACGATCAGCGCCATCCACATCGCCATCGAAAGCATCTTGCGTACCGCTGGCGTATCACGACCACGAAGCAGGTGCCAGGCAGCCGACGAGCCGACAAAGAACGCAGTCGCGACGAAGGCGGCAATCGCCATGTGCGTCAGGCGATAAGGGAATGATGGGTTGAAGACCACCGCGAACCAGTCGGTCGGAATCACGCGACCGTCGATGATTTCGAAGCCCTGCGGGGTCTGCATCCAGCTGTTGGACGACAGAATCCAGAACGTGGAAATCAGGGTGCCGATGGCGACCATCACGGTGGAGAAAAAGTGCAGTTTGCGCCCGACGCGGTTCCAGCCGAACAGCATCACACCGAGAAAGCCTGCTTCAAGGAAGAACGCGGTCAACACTTCGTACGTCAGCAACGGCCCTGTGACCGCGCCTGCGAAGTCCGAGAAGCGGCTCCAGTTGGTGCCGAACTGATAGGACATGACCAGACCGGAAACCACCCCCATGCCGAAGTTGACGGCAAAGATCTTGGACCAGAAGTGGTAAAGGTCTCGATACACATCTTCGCGGGTCTTCAGCCACAGGCCTTCGAGCACAGCCAGGTAACTTGCCAGACCGATGGTGATGGCAGGAAACAGGATGTGGAACGAAATCGTGAATGCGAACTGAATTCGGGCGAGATCGATAGCCTCTAAACCGAACATAAGTGTTCCTCTCTCAGGTGAAACCGGCTGTTGGCAGCGAGCCAACAGTGACTGCCCCCACGTTATGGAGTGCTTATCTTTCTATTTGTTCTGATGACGTACGCAGGGATTGGGGGGTTGGCTCACATCAGCGGTCATTGCGCAATGACACGGGTCAACCGACAGGTAAAGAGTAGTCCCATTCAGCCACTTGAGCCGTGTGGTCTTTTGTCGCGTGGCGGGATGACTCACCCGGCAGGAATGATGCTTCTCTCAAACGAACCGGCCAGCCCGTGACGCTCCGCGTCACCTCAACAACGGACGCGGAGCGTCCCGAGAGGCGTTACCACGCAGAGCGTGGGAACGATCACAGGCATTGAACACACCTATCATGCCCTTGCTCCGCGTCACCTCAACAGTGCACGCGGAGCATCCCGAGAGGCGTTCCTGATGGGTTACAACAGCTTGTCCAGCGTGATCGGGAACTCGCGGATGCGTTTGCCGGTGGCGTGGTAGATGGCATTGGCAATCGCTGCGGGAACACCCACGATGCCGATTTCGCCTACGCCCTTGGAACCCAGCGCATTGACGATTTCGTCGTGTTCTTCGACGAACAGCACGTCGATGTCGCCAATGTCCGCATTCACCGGAATATGGTACTCGGCCAGGCTGTGGTTCATTGGCCGTCCCAGACCGTGATCGACCATAGCCTCTTCCTGCAAGGCCATGCCCATGCCCCAAACCACGCCACCAAGGATCTGACTGCGCGCCATCTTGGGATTGACCACACGTCCCGCCGCAATGGCGCTGACCACACGATTGACCTTGATAGTGCCCAGGTCCTCGTCCACCAGCACTTCGACGAACACCGCCGAATGCGTGGCCGCTGCATAAGCTTCACGTTTCTTGTCCGGTTCCGCGTCAACCTGAACCTCGATTACACCGCTGGCTTGAGCAGCCGCCAGTTCAGCAATCGACACAACCTGATCGCCCAGATGCAGGCTGCCCGACTCAAAGCGCACCTGATCCGGCGTGGTCGAGGCGTGTTGCGGGTACAGGCCCTTGGCGACTTCAAGCAACTGACGCTGCAAGGCCTGACACGCCTGCTGGACCGCTGTGCCGACTGACGACACGGTGAACGAGCCGCCTTGGAGCGGCGCAGTCGGCAGCGAAGAGTCGCCCAGCAGGAAGGTGACGTCTTCCACCGCCAACCCCAGGGTTTCAGCCGCAATCTGGGTCATGACCGTGTAAGTGCCGGTGCCGATGTCAGTGGTTGCGCTGCTGACCACCAGCTTGCCGTCCGAGCCGAGACGCGCCTTGGCGCTGGCTTTCATCTGCATCGCTTCCCACACACCACCGGCCATGCCCCAGCCCACCAGTTGGCGGCCTTGGCGCATGCTGCGGGGTTCAGGGTTGCGACGCTCCCAGCCAAAGCGCTCGGCGCCCTGTGCATAACATTCACGCAGCTCCTTGCTGGAATACGGCTTGTCCTCGTTGCCATTGCGCTCGGCGAAATTGGTCAGACGCAGGCGTACAGGATCGATAGCCAGCGCACACGCCAGTTCATCCATCGCGCATTCCAGGCCGATCAGGCCCAACGCGGCACCCGGCGCACGCATGTCCAAGGGCGTGTAAACGTCCAGTGGCACCAGCTTGTAGGTCAACTGCACGTTGTCGCATTGATAGAGCATGCCGCTCCATTCCACGACGTGCTCGGTGAAGTCCTCGAAGCGTGACGTCTGGCCGATGGCTTCGTGACCGACGGCGAGCAAACGCCCGTTGGCAGCAGCGCCAAGGCGCAGGCGTTGCAAGGTGCGTGGACGATAGCCAAAGGTGAACATCTGCTGACGCGTCAGCGTCACTCGCACCGAACGCTTGAGGTGCAGGGCCGCCATCACCGCCAGAGGCAGTTGATACTGCGGACGCAGACCGGAGCCGAAGGCACCGCCGACAAACGCGGCCAGCACGCGGATCTTGTCTTTCTCCAGGCCGAAGACCTTGTGCAGGTAATCCTGACAGTTCTGCGTGCCCTGGGTCTTGTCGTGGATCTGCAGGCTACCGTCGGCCTGATACAGAACGGTGGACGCATGCGGCTCCATCGGGTTGTGGTATTCGTTCGGCGTGTTGTAGGTCACGTCGACACTCAGCGCCGAGCTGGCCAGTTCGCCTTCGAAGTTGCCACGCGGCTTGGGCAGGCTGGACGACACGTCGTGAGCCTGCTCCAGGTCGGCCTGCAGGTCAGTCTGGTGTGCCTGCTGCTCGTATTCGATGCGAATCAGCGAACCTGCGTGCCGGGCCATTTCCAGCGACTCGGCGACGACCAGCGCCAGCGGCTGGCCGCTGTACAGCACGTTGTCGTTATAAAGAGGCCGAAACGGAGAACCGTCTGCAGAGTCAGCGTCCTCGTAGTTCTCGTCATAGCTGGCCAGCGAAGGACGGTTGGTGTGGTCCAGAATCGCAACCACACCCGGCACATTCAAGGCGTCGGAGGTATCGATCTTCAGCACACGGCCATTGGCAATGGTGCTGGAAACGACGCTGCCGAACAGCAGTCCGTCTTCCGGGTATTCACCGGCATACCGTGCGCCGCCGGTGACTTTCAGTTTGCCGTCGACTCGGTCCACGGGCTTGCCCATCGGGGAAAAAGGAACATTCATTGGGCAGTACCTCCCAGTGCCGCGTCGCTCAGGGCGCGGATGATCGCCCGGCGCGCCAGCTTGACCTTGAACGCGTTGTGCTCGAGCGGCTGCGCGTCAGCCAGCATGGCGTCTGCGGCAGCAGCAAAGGACTCGCGGGTGGCGGGTTTGCCGATCAGCAAACGCTCGATCTGCTTGTCGCGCCACGGTTTGTGGGCTACACCGCCAAGCGCCAGACGTGCATCGCTCACGACGTCGCCATCCAGCTCCAGCGCCGCAGCGACAGATACCAGCGCAAACGCATAGGACGCACGATCACGGACCTTCAGGTAGGTGCTGTGACTCGTGAAGCGCGGAGCAGGCAGCTCGATGGCGGTAATCAGCTCATCATCGGCCAACTGATTGTCACGTTGCGGCGCATCGCCCGGCAGTCGATGGAAATCCGCGAACTCGATGGTGCGGCGACCGGCACGGCCTTCAACATGCACCACCGCTTCCAGCGCAGCCATGGCCACGCACATGTCAGACGGATGCGTCGCGACGCAATCATCACTGGCGCCGAAAATCGCGTGAATACGATTGAGACCGTCTTTTGCAGGGCAGCCACTGCCAGGCTCGCGCTTGTTGCATGGCACGCCGGTGTCGTAGAAGTAATAGCAGCGCGTGCGCTGCAACAGATTGCCACCGGTGCTGGCCATGTTGCGCAGTTGCGGCGATGCACCGGCCAGCAGCGCCTGGCTCAACAGCGGATACCGCTGCTCGACCAGAGGGTGCCAGGCAAGATCGGCATTGCTGACCAGCGCGCCGATCATCAAGCCGCCCGAAGCGGTTTCAGTGACGTCCTTGAGCGGCAGATCGTTGATGTCGATCAGGTGCTCGGGGCGGGCGACGTTCTCTTTCATCAGGTCGAGCAGGTTGGTACCGCCCGCGATGAAGCGTGTGGCCGGGCCGCTCAGGTCGATGGCGGCGCGGATATCGGTCGGCTTGCTGTAGGTGAACGGATTCATGCGCTCACCTTCTGCTCTTGAGTCTGGGTCTGGGTCGCGTCGTGAAACTGCGGCAAGGCTTCTTCCACGGCGGCGAGAATGTTGCTGTAGGCGCCGCAACGGCACAGGTTACCGCTCATCAGTTCCTGAATTTCGGCGCGAGTGCTGGCACGTCCTTCATTGGCAAGGCCTACGGCCGAGCAGATCTGCCCCGGCGTGCAGTAGCCGCACTGGAAAGCATCGTGCTTGATGAATGCCTGCTGCATCGGATGCAGCGTGTCGCCATCCGCCAGGCCTTCGATAGTGGTCAGTTCTGCGCCATCGCACATGATCGCCAGCGTCAGGCAGGCATTGATCCGCTTGCCGTCGCGCAGTACGGTGCAGGCACCGCATTGACCGTGGTCGCAGCCTTTCTTGGTGCCGACCAGATCGAGTCGGTCGCGCAACAGGTCAAGCAAGGTGGTCCAGGGCTGTACATCGAGTTGACGCAGTTGCCCATTGAGGGTCAGCGAGATCGCATGACCTGCGACATCCTTGGGAATCGGGTTCGTAGCATTCATGGAAACCTCACGGTAGGTACTCATTCAGCGCATTTTTATGCGTCTTAGGGGGTACGACTTCGCATGATTTGCAACGTTCAGGGTTTCTCGGCAGCGATAGACAGGCGTGCAGATCATCCAAAAGCCTTCATCCACGCGCACCCATCGTGTTTGGCTGCTGGTATGATGCGCGGCTTTTTCCGACCCGCATCATTTCGCGGGCTGCCCGGGCAGCCTGTGCTTTGCTGTTGGAGTTGAATCATTCACGACGCAGGCCGCGTCACGGGGAGCCAGACATGCTGGAAAGGCTGTTTCAACTCAAGGCACATAACACCAACGTGAGGACTGAAATCCTCGCGGGCGTCACGACGTTCCTGGCGATGGCTTACATCCTGTTCGTCAACCCGAGCATCCTCGGCGCAACCGGCATGGACAAGGGCGCTGTGTTCGTAGCGACCTGTCTGGCCGCCGCCATCGGCTCGGCCGTGATGGGCCTGATCGCCAACTACCCGATTGCACTGGCACCGGGCATGGGCCTGAACGCCTTCTTTACCTACACCGTGGTCCTGCACATGGGCCATACCTGGCAGGTGGCACTGGGTGCGGTATTTCTGTCGGCGGTGATGTTCTTTCTGTTGTCGATCTTCCGCATCCGCGAGTGGATCATCAACAGCATCCCCTTGCCCCTGCGTTCGGCCATTGCGGCCGGTATCGGCCTGTTTCTGGCGCTGATTGCCCTGCAGAATGCCGGTATCGTGGCCAGCCACCCGGTCACCATGCTCACCATGGGCGATCTCAAGCAGCCCGCACCGATTCTGGCGACGCTGGGCTTCTTTCTGATCGTTGCACTGGACAAGCTCAAGGTCAAAGGCGCAGTGCTGATCGGCATTCTGGCGGTCACCATTGCTTCAATTGCGTTGGGCTTCAGTGAATTTGGCGGAGTCGTATCGATGCCGCCATCGCTGGCGCCGACCTTTATGCAACTGGACATCATGGGCGCACTGGACGTCGGTCTGGTCAGCATCATCTTCGCCTTCCTGTTCGTGGACATCTTCGACAACTCCGGCACCCTGATCGGCGTGGCCAAGCGCGCCGGATTGATGGGCAAGGACGGTCACATGCCGAAAATGGGCCGCGCACTGATCGCTGACAGTACGGCGGCAATGGCCGGTTCGTTGCTCGGCACCTCGACCACCACCAGCTACATCGAATCCGCGGCCGGTGTGAGCGCCGGCGGCCGTACCGGCCTGACGGCCATTGTGGTGGCCGTGCTGTTCCTGCTGGCGTTGTTCTTCGCGCCACTGGCCAGCAGCGTGCCGATCTATGCGACCGCACCTGCCCTGCTGTTCGTTGCGGTGCTGATGGCCTCGGGCATGGCCGAAATCGATTGGGACGACATCACCGTCGCCGCGCCTGTAGTGATTACCACACTGGCGATGCCGTTCACCTATTCCATCGCCAATGGCATTGCCTTTGGTTTCATTTCCTGGACAGCGATCAAACTGCTGTCGGGTCGCGGGCGCGAGCTGAATGCCGCGCTGGTGATCCTGTCGATCCTGTTCGTGATCAAGCTGGGCTGGTTCAACGCATGAGTGTTCCTTTCGATCCCGCGAGCTACGAAAGTCAGCTCGAAGAAAAGACCGTCCGCCTGCGCGAACTGCTGGCACCTTTCGACGCGCCTGAACCTCAGGTATTCGATTCGCCACGCGAGCATTACCGCCTGCGCGCCGAGTTCCGCCTGTGGCGCGAAGACCAGAAGCGTTACTACGCGATGTTCGCACCGGGCGACAACAGAACGCCGATCCTGCTCGACGGTCTGCCGATTGCCAGCGAGCGTATCAACGCGTTGATGCCGGTGCTGCGCGAGCGCTGGGAAGCCAGCCCGAATCTGAACCACAAGCTGTTCCAGGTGGACTTCCTGACCACCCTGGCGGGCGATGCGATGATCACCCTGTGTTATCACCGCCCGCTGGACGAGGTCTGGCAGGCTGAAGCCGAGCAACTGGCAGCCGACCTGAACGTGAGCCTGATTGGTCGCTCCAAGGGTCAGCGTCTGGTCATCGGGCATGACTACGTGACCGAGAAGCTCGACGTTGCCGGTCGCACCTTCAGTTATCGCCAGCCGGAAGGCGCGTTCACCCAGCCTAACGGCACTGTGAACCAGAAGATGCTCGACTGGGCGTATGACGCGCTGGGCGAGCGCAGTGACGATCTGCTGGAGCTGTATTGCGGCAACGGCAACTTCACCCTGCCGCTGGCCACTCGGGTGCGCAAGGTGCTGGCGACCGAAATCAGCAAGACCTCGGTCAATGCTGCGCTGAGCAATCTGGAAGACAATGCGGTCGACAACGTCACGCTGGTGCGCCTGTCTGCCGAAGAGCTGACCCAGGCACTGAACGAGGTGCGTCCGTTCCGCCGTCTGCAGGGTGTGGACCTCAAGAGCTACGAGTTCGGCAGCGTGTTCGTCGATCCGCCGCGCGCCGGTATGGACGCAGACACCTGCGAGCTGACCCGCCGCTTCGAGCGCATCCTGTACATCTCCTGCAACCCGGAAACCCTGGCCGCCAACATCGCCCAGCTGCACGACACCCACCGGGTCGAGCGCTGTGCATTGTTTGACCAGTTTCCGTATACCCACCACATGGAATCGGGTGTGTTGCTGGTCAGGCGCTGACACTCCGCGCCGCCCCAACAGCGGACGCTCCGCGTCCGCTCTGGAATGTGGCGCAGATGTGTGCGCAAGCTCCAGCGTTATCCACGTCATGCGCTCGGCTTACTGAATCCCCAGTCTGCGTCACATCGGAAGCAGACGCCGCCCCTCGCGGAAAAAGACCCATCGATTTTTTCGTTAGCATCCTATCTATAAGCTGAGGTATAACCCGTAACGCGATCACACTGCTTCGATGGAAGTCTGTCTTGAGCTCTGAATCCCCCACTGCTTCATCATCCGTAAAACTGTCCAGCCAGCCCGGCTTCATCAGTTTCATCCTGTCGCGCCTGATGGCGGTTTTCGCCATGCAGATTCAGGCCGTTGTGGTTGCCTGGCAGGTCTATGACATGACCCGCGAGCCGATGGCGCTGGCCTATGTCGGCCTGGCTCAGTTCATCCCCATGCTGCTGTTGCTGATGCCTGCGGGCGATCTGATCGATCGCTACAACCGCAAGGTCATCCTGATGATCAGCTGGGGCGTACAGGCGGTGTGCGGCCTCATTCTGCTGGTCTTCTCGGCCATGAACCTGCAGGACCTGCGGCTGATCTACGGCGCGCTGATGCTTTACGGCTGCGCCCGCGCATTCACCGGTCCTGCTCTGCAGAGCCTGTTGCCGCAGATCGTACCCCGTGAACAACTCGCCTCGGCGATTGCTACCAACAGCGTGATCATGCGCTGCTCGACCGTCGGCGGCCCGCTGATTGGCGGCTACCTGTACTGGCTGGGCGGTGCAGAGCTGACCTACTCGGTGTGTGTGGCAGCGTTCATCGCCGGGATCCTGCTGCTGGCACGTGTCGCGACGCCGTACGCAGGCAAATTGGTGGACCTGAGCGACAGCGCCTGGGGTCGTTTCACAGCCGGGATCGCCTTCATCCGCTCACGCCCGATCATCCTGGGCACCATTTCGCTGGACCTGTTCGCCGTTCTGCTGGGCGGCGTGGTGGCGCTGCTGCCGATCTATGCCCACGAAGTGCTCAACCTCGGCCCGCAAGGACTGGGCATGCTGCGCGCCTCAATGAGTCTGGGTGAACTGGCGACCGGCATCTACCTGAGCATGCGTCCACTGGATCGCAACGTGGGCATGACCATGTTCATGGCCGTCGGGTTGTTCGGAGTGGCGAATCTGGTGTTTGCCCTCTCCACGTTATTCTGGCTGTCGTGCCTGGCGCTCCTGATCGCCGGAGCTGCGGACATGGTCAGCGTTTATATCCGCTCGGCGCTGGTGCAGTTCTCGACACCGGACAACATGCGTGGCCGGGTCAACGCGGTGAACATGCTGTTTATCGGCTCTTCCAACGAGCTTGGCGAATTCCGCGCAGGCACCAGCGCTTCGCTGATCGGCGCGATTCCAGCCGCGATCATGGGCGGCGTCTGTACGCTGGGCGTCGTTGGCGCCTGGATGACCGGCTTCAAAACGCTGCGGCAGGTGGACCGCTTCGCCGACGCCACCCCTACAGAAGTGTCAGACAGCACGCTCGCAAAAGCACACTGAGCCCCAGAGCAGCGCCGCCCGGATTCAGAAAACCGGTATCGCGGCGCCGCTTCTTAGAACCAATCGGTCTCCCCCACCCTCTATACCTCGCATCACGCATTGCGCCGCCCGTGTTTCACTTGGCATGGGACAGGTTGGCGCGTATTGGTTTGACCAGCGACACTCATTGCACGATAAGAAGAGGGATCCGACATGCTCTGGAAAAAAGGCCGACGCAGCGACAACGTGGTCGATGCACGTGGTGAAAGTAGCGGCGGCGGTGGCGGAGGCATGCGCATCGGTGGCAAGGGACTGAGCCTGGGCGGTATCGTGATCGTGGTCGCCATCGGGTTGCTGACCGGTCAGGACCCGATGCAGATTCTGGGACAACTCACCGGCCAGATGACCGAGCAAAGCGCTCCGGCCAACACGCAGACACGTCAGGCACCACCGGCCAATGATCAGCAGGCCGAGTTCGTGCGCAGCATTCTGGGCGACACCGAAGACACCTGGCGCGCAGTCTTCGCCCAGAACGGTCGTCAGTACAAGGACCCGACGCTGGTGCTGTTCAGCGGCCAGGTAAACTCGGCCTGCGGCTTCGCAACCTCCGCGACCGGTCCTTTCTACTGCCCCGCCGACCAGCAGGTGTACCTGGATCTGGACTTCTTCCGCGAGATGTCGCAACGCTTCTCCGCAGCGGGTGACTTTGCTCAGGCTTACGTGATCGCTCACGAAGTCGGCCACCACGTACAGACCCAGCTCGGCATTTCCGCCAAGGTCGACGCCGCCCGCAAGTCAGGACAGCGCATGGAAGGCAGCACCGGTTTATTGGTCCGTCAGGAGCTTCAGGCTGACTGTTTCGCAGGTGTTTGGGCCTATAACGCACAAAATCGTTTGAACTGGCTTGAGCCGGGTGATATTGAAGAAGCGCTAAACGCAGCCAACGCCATCGGCGATGATCGTCTTCAGCAGCAAAGCAGTGGTCGCGTCGTACCGGACTCCTTTACCCACGGAACTTCGGCCCAGCGAGTACGCTGGTTCAAGACCGGCTTTGCGCAAGGCCAAATCACCCAATGCGATACTTTCGCCGCCAAGAGTCTCTAAGCACATGATTAAACCGCTTCTGGTCCTGTTGTTAAGCACTGCCTTCGTGAGCCTCGGGGCTCATGCCGAGGATCAAGCGGTTAAATCCATCAGCCCGGACCGTCTGGCCATCAACGGCGCCGAGGCGACGCTGGGGCTCAGCCAGGAATGGGTGCATCCGAAACCGAAAATCGAGCGTGTGGTGATCGTGCTGCACGGTCGCCTGCGCAACGCCCAGACCTACCTGCGCAGCATCGAGCGCGCGGCCAACCAGTCCAAGGAACGCGGCAAGACGCTGTTGATCGCACCGCAGTTTCTGGATGAGAAAGACATCGTTGCCCATCACCTGTCCGACAACATCCTGCGCTGGCGCCAGAACAGCTGGATGGAAGGCGCAACGGCCAGCGATCCCAAGCCCGTCAGCTCGTTTCTGGTGCTGGACCACATCCTCAAGCGCCTGAGCGACAGCAAGCTGTTTCCCAACCTCAAGGAAATCGTGATTGCCGGGCACTCGGGTGGCGCACAGGTGGTGCAACGCTACGCAATGATCGGCGGCAAGGAAGACGCCCTGCTGACCCGCGAAGGCGTGAAGCTGCGCTACGTGATCGCCAACCCGTCGTCCTATGCCTATTTCGATGCCGAGCGTCCTGAGCCCGTAACGGCGCAGGCCTGCCCCAACTTCAATGACTGGAAATACGGCCTCAACAAGATGCCGTTCTATTCCGGCAAGGAAAAACCGGCAGACATCGAAAAAGGCTACGTGAAGCGTGACGTCACCTACCTGCTGGGCGAACTGGACACCGATCGCAACCATCCGGCGCTGGACAAGACCTGTGCGGCTGAAGCACAGGGCGCCTACCGCCTGATCCGCGGCCAGAACTATTTCAGCTACCTGCAGAAGCGTCATCCTGAAGGCCTGAATCAGCGTCTGGTGGTCGTGCCCAAGGTTGGCCATAACGGCGACGGGATCTTTACTTCACCTGAAGGCCAAGCGGTACTGTTCAAGCCGTTTTGATGGGCAGCACCCAGAAGTGAACTCAACTCAAACTGCGGGAGGCGCCACCACGTCTTCGACGTAGCGCTGTCGCGTAGCAAATACCGGACTGTAGGAGCGCGCTTGCCCGCGATCTGCCAGGAACCGGCAGCAAAACCTGCACACGCGGTACGTCAGATCCAACCTTAGGGCCGCTGCGCAGCCCATCGCTGCCGTCGTAACCTCCGAGAGCTCCTACGCCCTTCGGGCAGAAGCAGGCATCAGTAAATACAGAATGTCTGATAAGAGGCGGCTTGCCGGCGATGGCGTCAATTCAGGCACTCAAGGGTCGCCTGAGAAACTGAATCGCCGGCAAGCCGCCTCCCACGGGTTCTGCATTCATTCAGATAAACGCATGTGCTTAGCGCGGACGATGAGGCCGCCTGTCAGTTCAACATCCCGCGCAATGCCACGCAGTCCACGGCATGCCAGTCCGCCAGCTCGGGCCATGGATTCTCCGGCAGGTTGACCAGAATGGTCTTCGCGCCTGCTGCCCGGCCACAATCCAGGTCGTGACGGTAATCGCCGATCATCACCATCTTTTTCGGTTCCACGTCCCAGGCACTGGCCAGTTTCAGCAGACCGGCCGGATGGGGCTTGGGCGTCGCTTCGTCGCGTCCCAGTACGTCGTCTACCGCAAAGCAGTCGGCAAGGCCGATGGCTTCCAGTGTGATGTGCGCCAGCTCGCGGGCGTTGCGGGTCAGGATGCCCAGGCGATAGCCACGCGCCGCCAGCTCACGAACCAGATCGACGGCGCCATCGGCCGGTAGCGAACCCAGGGCCAGTTCTCGCTCGTGCTCCAGCAACCAGGCGTGCTTGGCAGCGGATTCAGCCGCAGGCAATGCAGCGAGGTGGCCGAGAATATCGGCGTCCTGCGGAATGCCCAGCTCGCGCTTGATGGCCGGGAAGTCGTGCACAGGGACGGTCAGTGTGCCGTCCATGTCGAACACCCAGTGCCTAATGTCATGCAGTGTCATGCCCAATCCTTTCGATGGCGGATCAGCCCTTCCTGACTGACCGAAGCAACCAGTTGCCCGGCGCGGTTGAAGATACTGCCACGCGAAAAGCCGCGAGAGTTGCCTGCCCACGGGCTGTCCATGGCGTAAAGGAGCCAGTCGTCGGCACGCAGGTCGTTGTGAAACCACAATGAGTGATCGAGGCTGGCCACTTGCATGTCACGCTGCCAGACAGTCTTGGCGTGCGGTTTCAGAGAGGTCGTCAGCAGGTTGAAGTCCGAGGCGTAGGCGAGCATGTACTTGTGCAGCGCAGGCGCGTCATTGAGCGTGCCATCGGCCCTGAACCACACATACTTCACTGGCTCGCCGGGTTGCGGGTTGTAGGGATCCTCGGCAGTCACCGGACGAAACTCGATGGGTTTGGGGCGCAGAAACTTGTCATGAACTGCTTCAGGAATCAGGTGCGCACGCTGTTGCGCCAGTTCAAGTTCAGAGGGCAGGTTTTCCGGCCCGACGATCTGCGGCATCGGAGCCTGATGCTCAAAGCCCTCTTCGTCGTACTGGAACGACGCGCTGCAGGTGAAGATCGGCTTGCCCTTCTGAATCGCTGTGACGCGACGGGTACTGAAACTGCCGCCGTCACGCACGCGGTCCACTTGATAGACCACCGGCAGCCCGGCATCGCCAGGACGCAGGAAATAGCCGTGCAGTGAATGAACGTGGCGGTCCTCCTCGACCGTCTGGCTGGCGGCAGACAGCGATTGTCCCAGCACCTGACCGCCGAACAGCTGGCGAAAGCCCAGATCCTGGCTACGACCGCGAAACAGGTTTTCTTCAATAGGTTCCAGCGTCAGCAGCTCAACCAGATCATCCAGCACTTGGCTCATGTTCATCCCTCGCACAAAACGTACCCGCACTCGCCTGGCAGCGGCGGTCGGTGTGTTCGCGGCAGGCCCGCAAGGCCTGCACCATTAAAGTGAAATGATACAGAAATAAGGCGGCGGGCTCAGTCAGGGTTTCAGCGTATTGAGCCACTGTTCGCGATTGATGCGATAAAGCATGTGCGGCTTGAGCGGGTGTCCGTCCGGCAGGTTGGGATGATCGAAATCATCGGACGAATCGTGCAGCATCCCGATAGCCTGCATCACCTTTTGCGACGGCTCATTGCTCACAGCGGTAAACGACACGATCTCATCAAGTTTCAGCCGCTCGAAGCCGCAGCCCAGCACCGTCCAGGCCGCTTCGCTGGCAAAACCCAGCCCCCAGTGCTCGCGGGCCAGACGCCAGCCGATCTCGACGGCGGGCGTGAAGTGCGCGTCGAACCCCACCACGCCCAGGCCGGTAAAGCCGATGAATGCGCCGTTGTCCTTACGCTCAAGCGCCCACAGTCCAAAACCCAGCTCGGCAAAATGCCCACGCATCCGCCCGATCATGGCGGCGCTTTCGAGGCGGCTGAGGGGCTCGGGGAAATACCGCATCACCTGCGGATCGGCGCACATGGCGGCAAACGCAGGCAAATCGTCATCGCGCCACTGCCGCATCAGCAATCGGGCGCTGTCCAGCTTGAGTATCGGTTCCATCGATCTCCCCTGTAACCGTCATCTTCGGGCGCAAGTGTAGTCTGTTGAAGTTGCAGCCAACTGTGCGACACGGCGCATAACTGGCACTATCGGGCTTCGACCTTTGACCGGACGCAAAATGTCCCTGCCGCTGATCTATCACGACGACTACAGCCCGGAGTTTCCGGCTGACCATCGGTTTCCCATGGACAAGTTTCGTCTGTTGCGCGATCACTTGATCGACAGCGGCCTGACCCGCGACGTTCAATTATTACGCCCAGAGCTGTGTCCGGCCGATATTCTGGCCCTGGCACATGACCCCTCTTACATCAGCCGTTACCTGAGTGGCGACCTGTCACGCGAGGACCAGCGCCGTCTCGGTCTGCCCTGGAGCGAGGCACTGGCGCGGCGCACCATCCGTGCCGTGGGCGGCTCGCTGCTCACGGCCGAACAGGCACTCGACCACGGTCTGGCCTGCCATCTGGCGGGTGGCACCCACCATGCGCACTATGATTATCCGGCCGGTTTCTGCATCTTCAACGATCTGGCGGTGATCAGTCAGTACCTGCTGCAGAGCGGTCGCGTGGACAAGGTGCTGATCTTCGACTGCGATGTGCATCAGGGCGATGGCACGGCGCGCATTCTGGCGGACACCGAAGACGCCATCACCGTCTCGCTGCACTGCGAAAAGAACTTCCCGGCCCGCAAGGCCCAGAGCGACTGGGATATCCCGCTGCCGATGGGCATGGGCGACAGCGATTACCTGAAAGTCGTCGATGACCTGCTCAACTACCTGCTGCCGATCTACAAGCCGGATCTGGTGCTGTATGACGCGGGCGTGGACGTCCACAAGGATGACGCGCTGGGTTATCTGAAGCTTACGGATCAGGGACTGGCGGATCGCGACGAGGCCGTGCTGCGTCATTGTCTGGGTCGTGACATCCCGGTCATGGGCGTGATCGGTGGTGGTTACAGCAAGGACCGTCAGGCGCTGGCCCGGCGGCACGGCATCCTGCATCACAGCGCGCAACGGGTCTGGCAGGATCTGGGCCTGTGACAGGCCGAGCGGCAAATCTCGGGTAGAATGCCGCTCTTTCCCGCTATCGATATTCAGCTGATCATGACCGACTCCACCGCCTCCGAACCTCAATCCGTCGCCATCATCGGAGGCGGACCTGCGGGTCTGATGGCGGCCGAAGTGTTGAGCCAGGCCGGATTTCGGGTCGATCTGTATGACGGCATGCCGTCGGTGGGGCGCAAGTTTTTGCTGGCCGGGGTCGGCGGCATGAATATCACCCACTCCGAACCCTACCCGAATTTTCTGTCCCGCTACTTCGAACGTTCGCCGATGATCGCGCCTTTGCTCAGGCAGTTCGATGCGGATGCCTTGTGCGCGTGGATTCATGATCTGGGTGTCGACACCTTTATCGGCAGCTCGGGGCGGGTATTTCCGACGGACATGAAAGCCGCACCTCTGCTGCGCGCCTGGCTGAAACGTTTGCGGGACGCGGGCGTCATGATCCACACGCGGCATCGCTGGCTGGGCTGGAACGCCGACGGTCGCCTGCGTATCGCCCATCCTGAAGGCGAGTTGACGCTCGAACCTGACGCGACGCTGTTGGCGCTGGGAGGCGCCAGTTGGGCGCGACTGGGCTCCGACGGCGCCTGGGTGCCCTGGCTCAAGGCGCAACAGGTGAGCGTCGCGCCGCTACAGGCCGCCAATTGCGGCTTTGAGGTCACGGCCTGGAGCGACTTATTGCGAAGCAAGTTCGCCGGTGCGCCATTGAAGAACATCGCCATGGGCTTGCAGGGACAGCCAATGCGTCTGGGCGAATGTGTGCTGACCGAAACGGGCGTGGAAGGCAGTCTGGTGTATGCGCTGTCGGCGCAGATCCGGGAGCAGATCAACCTCAGCGGCTCGGCCAGCGTGCAGATCGACTTGCTGCCCGGCAAGTCCCATGGCGATGTACACAAGGCCCTGAGCAAACCTCGCGGCTCGCGCTCGATGTCCAGACACCTGCACAGCCAGTTGGGTATCGACGGCGCCAAGGCTTCATTGCTGAGAGAGGTGGCACCACGCGAAGCCTTTGATGATCCGGTGCTTTTGAGCCAGGCGATCAAGGCACTGCCATTGCGACTGATCAGACCACGGCCTATAGACGAAGCCATCAGCACCGCTGGTGGCGTGACGTTTGAGGCCATGGACGAGCGCTTGATGCTCAGGCAACTGCCCGGCGTGTTCTGCGCGGGCGAAATGATCGACTGGGAAGCACCGACCGGCGGTTACCTGCTGACCGCCTGTTTCGCCAGCGGGCGGGCTGCCGGGCTGGGGATGGTGGAATGGTTGCGCGACAGGCGGTGATTACTTTTGCGTCGCTGCGGGACGCTTATGCTCGTTATACAAGCCGCGATCACTGCGCGTAGTCTTTCAACTTTTCCTGCATGAAATCCAGAAAACACTGAATCCTCAGCGCCAGCTGCGAGTTGCGGTAGTAGACCGCGTTGATCGGCTGGCGGTAGCCGCTGTTGGCGTCCTGCAGAATGCCGACGAGTCGCCCTTCTCGCAGGTCTTCGTGGGTCATGAAGTCGGACAGACATGCAATCCCCACCCCTTCCAGCGCCAGATGACGCAAGGTGTCACCACTGGATGCCACAACCGCAGGTTTGATCGGATAGCGATCACCCCCGGCATGGCGCAACGGCCAGCGGTTGAGCACTTCCACCTGATTGAATCCCACCAGCGTGTGCTGCGACAACGCTTCAACGGTCTGTGGCGTGCCATGGCGTTCAAGATACGCCGGGCTGGCGACGATGTTCAGCAGGCAACTGCCCAGTGCGCGGGCATGCAGGGTCGAATCCGGCAGTGCGCCAATGCGGATGGCGATATCGGTGTTCTGCTCCAGCAGGTCGATGAACCAGTCGTCGCTGTCCAGCTCCAGTTGGATATCCGGGTAACGCTGCCGAAACTCCGCCACGTGCGGCACCACCGAATGCAGCATGAACGGCGACGCGGCGTTGACGCGCAGGCGTCCGGCCGGTGTCTGCCGTGAAGACATGAGATGCTCTTCCAGACTTTCCATCTGCTCGAGAATGAGCCGCGCACGCGCCAGGAAGAACTTGCCCTCTTCGGTCAGGTCCATGCGCCGCGTGGTGCGGTTGATCAGCGTGGTTTCAAGCTTGGCCTCAAGCCGCGACAAGGTACGGCTGATCCCGGACGGCGTCTGTCCCATCTTCTCGGCGGCGGCGGAAATGGAGCCGCTTTCGATCACCGAAACGAACACCTGCAATTCATCGGACCTGGCTTTCACTGTTGTCCCCTGCTCAAGAGTCCGGGGATATTAGCTGTGTTTCAAGCAAAGGCGTGAGTTGTGCTGATCGTTCCCACGCTCGGAGTGCCTGCGCATCAAGACTTAAACTGCAGGGACTGAGTGAATACAGATACCGGGGGAGATGCCCCTGTGTCTCTGACACAGCGCTGTCTTGCAGCAAACACTGGACCGTGGGAGGCGGCTTGCCGGCGATGCAGTCGACGCGGTATGTCAGGAACATCGCGTCATCGTTCATCGCCGGCAAGCCGCCTCCCACAATCCGTTGGTGCCGCAAGACCTGCGTCTAACGCAGAATGCAGGGACGATCACCTCAAACACCAAACACCTTGGCCAGATGCGCTTCATACCGTTTCACATCACCCTCGATGTTAGGCATCTTCATCACATCCACCGCCAGAAAGGTCGGCAGGCCGGTCATGCCGAGGAATTGGTTGGCCTTGTGAAACGGGAAGTACACGGCATCGACGCCTTTGGCTTCAAAGAAATCCGAAGCATCATCGAACGCTTGCTGCGGTGCATTCCAGGTCGCGGAGATCATGTACTGCTTACCATGCAGCAAACCGCCGCTGCCGTATTTCTGCGAGGCATCGGAACGGGTGCGGCCGTCGTTGGCGTACAGGCTGCCGTGCCCTTCGGTGAACACTTCGTCGATGTACTTCTTCACGGTCCACGGCGCGCCCATCCACCAACCCGGCATTTGCCAGACGATGACGTCGGCCCACAGAAACTTGTGCACTTCTTCAGCCACGTCATAACCACCGTCGATGAAGGTTTCCTTGAAGTCGTAACCGGCGCGGTCCATGAACGCCACTCCGGCTTCATGCAGCGTCGCGTTGTAGCGGCCGTCGGAGTGGGCAAACTGTTTGCCGCCGTTGAGAAACAATACTTTCTTCATGCCAGACCTCTGGATGTTCGGCCATGCCTTATGGTTCGGCTGGGCCAGTCATTAATCGATGGGGGCAAGAATAAAGACGAAGTGGCTTGAGAATAAGCCGAGGGAGGACAAATCACTTTTGCCTTAGCGTCACGAATCAGCACAACATTGTTGATTTAGAATGCGATCACTTTCAGCAGAGGACCACCCAGATGAGCGAGCAATACGGCTTCATCCTTCATGCCCACACCCGCCCTGAAAAGTCAGCGGAGTTCGAAGCGCTATTCAGTTCCTACGTTGCGCAGAGCCGCAGCGAGCCAGGCTGCATCGAATACCACATGCTGCGCGATCAGCAGGATCCGGCGCTGTTCATCTTCTTTGAGGTCTGGGCCTCAAAAGAGGATCTGGACGTTCACTCTGCGCAGCCGCACATGAAAGCGTTCGCTGAAAAGCGTTTTGAATACCTGGTCAGAGACTTCGACATTCGCCGCATCGACCTGCTCAGCCCTTCACCAGCAAGTGCAGCCCCAGTAGCGCCATCCCGATAAAGAAAGTGCGCTTGAACATCACGGCGCTGATCCGCTCTCGCAACCATTGGCCGAGCAGCATGCCCAGCAGCGCCGGGAGCAGCGCCAGCAATGAAGCGCCCAGCTCGCTGCCGCCGAGCGCACCGGTCGAGGACAGACCGATGGCCAGCGCCAGCGTCGAAACCGTGAACGAGAGCCCCAGCGCCTGCACCAGTTGATGACGTTCCAGGCCCAGAGCCTGCAGATACGGCACGGCAGGGATCACGAACACGCCTGTCATCGAGGTGATGATGCCGGTGAGCAGACCGCATACCGGGCCCAGCCAGCGCTCGGTGTGCGGGGCTACCTTGAGCGTCGGCATGAACAACCCGCTCAGCGCATACAGCAGCAGCGCCCCGCCCAACGCCCGCGTCATGGAATGATCGCCGTTCATGCCCAGCCAGAACGAACCTGCCAGGGTGCCTGCAAACACCATCGCCAGCATCGGCCAGAGACGACGAATCAACCCGCCGAGGTGCCCGCCTGTCGCCAGTTGCCAGAAGTTGGTCACGATGGATGGGATGATCAGCAAGGCGGCAGCCTGCGCCGGGAGCATAGCCAGCCCCAACAAGCCCATGGCCACCGTCGGCAGGCCCAGGCCGATCACGCCTTTGACGGTGCCCGCCAGCAGGAAGGTGCAGAAGACCAACGCAATCAGACCGATGCCGAGCGCTTGATACGTATCGAAGAGTGTATTCATGACGCGATTCTGGACGTTCCAGAGCGTACTGAAAATCTGGCATATACTGAGCCAGCCTCTGGCATGGACAGAGGCTGATCAGCGAGGAATATTCTTTACATGCACTTCGACCTCACCGATCTGCGCCTTTTTCAGCACGTGATCGAGACCGGCAGCATCACTGCCGCCGCAACACGCAGTCATCTGTCACTGCCATCGGCCAGCGCGCGCGTTCGGGCGATGGAGGCGTCGTTGCAGGCGCCACTGCTTGAACGAGGCCGACGGGGCGTGACACCAACGCCTGCGGGCAAGGCGCTGGCCCAGCATGCACGGGTGATCCTGCAACAGGTCGAACGCATGCAGTTCGATCTCGCTGATTACGCCAAGGGTTTCAAAGGTCAGGTCCGGCTGCTGTGCAACACCTCGACGCTGAGCGAGCACCTGCCGGAACGGTTGGCCGACTTTCTGGTGGCGCATCCCAACATCGACGTCGACCTTCAGGAACAGACCAGCCTGCGCATCCTGCATGCGTTGCGTCACGGGACGGCAGACATCGGGATCGTATCCGACGCTGTGGATGCCAGCGACCTGCAGACCCTGCCCTTTCGTGACGATCCACTGACACTGGTCATGCCGCTTGATCATCCGTTGAGCGAGCTGACTCGTGTCAGCTTCGCAGAGGCGTTGGACGAGGAGTTTGTCGGCCTGTCGGTCAACAGCGCGTTGGGCATTCATATCGAAGAACAGGCGTTGCACATAGGCAAACGCATGCGCATCAGGGTCCGCGCCGAAGGGTTTGATGGTGTATTGCGCATGGTCGCCCACGGCGCCGGACTGGGCATCGTGCCGCAGGCGGCAATCGACCGCGCCCCGCGCCCACTTCGCTTTGCCGCAGTGCGATTGAGCGATCCCTGGGCCGACCGCAAATTGCTGCTCTGCGCAGCCGACTTCAACGCCCTGCCCGGTTACGCCAGGGCGCTGCTGGATGCGTTGAGGCATTAACACTGATCAAAAGCGGACGCGGAGCGTCCCGAGAGGCGTTACCACGCAGAGCGCTCATCGTTATACACAAGTCTGCCTCGACACTGATCGTGCCCATCGCTCCGCGTGGGCATGCCTCCCGTGACGCTCCGCGTCACAGATGGCACAGATTGCGGATTCAGTGAGCCGAGCGCATGGCTCAAGTCACCTTTTCGCCCCTCGGCGACTCACTTTGACGGAGCAAAGTGAGCAAACTCCTTCGCTCCGGTTCCGGCCCCGGCTTCGCCGGGGTTCCTTCGTCCTGACACTGATTCGGGGGTCGCTGCAAATGGGCCATCCATGGCCCAGTGCAGCTCAATCGGCATCCATGCCGATTGCCCCCCGAATCAGCGCCAGGACTCAGCCTTCACCCACGTCGCAATCGTTGGTGTTCGCACTACCGCGTCAAAAAAGCACGGCAGCGCTGCTGCCTTATTGGAGAGCAGAATGATTTGTGTATAACGATGAGCGCAGAGCGTAAGAACGATCAGTGATCTCAAGGACGCCGATCGTGCCGGGGAATGGCCACGATCACGACAGCGCTTTTGCCTTGCGCTCACGCAGGTACGCGACCACTTCGTTCTGAGTCCCGGCGAACTCGATACGTGAAGCCTTGTGCTCGCGCTGATAGGCGTACATCGGGTCGTAGTATTCGCCGAGCAGGCCTTCGATCCAGCCACGGTGCAGATCAACCTTGCCGCTGCGTCGCTGTTCATCAAGTGCGTCTTGCATGATGGCTTGCAGTCGCTGCAAGCGCTCGCCGCCAAGACGCTTGTGGATATTCTTCAGGCTTTGCAGCAGGCGCTCGGCGAACAGGTCGAAACCGGTTTCCTCCCCATGCAGGCTGATGAACTCGGCACACAGGTCGGTCACGTAATCGCGAAGAATACGCTCGACCCGGTTTTCGAAACTGTCCTCCAGCCAGACCATCGAGCAGTCCTGCATGGCCTGGTGCAGTTCCAGCGGCACGTTGCAACTGCCCACCAGACGGCTTTCGTCTTCCAGCACGAACTGCTCGATACCGGCGGCGCGCTTCTTGAGCAGGTCGATGGCCAGACGGTTCTCGAAATCGATCTGCGCCGGCTGGCCGGTCGCCCGTTTGCCGAAGCTGGAACCTCGGTGGTTGGCGATGCCTTCCAGATCAAGGCTATTGGCAAGCTGGGTAACCACCTCGGTCTTGCCCGTACCCGTCATACCGCCGAGCACCACGAAATCACACTCGGTCACCGCATCGTGCAGGGTGTCGAGCAGAAAGGTCCGCATCGCCTTGTAGCCGCCAATGATGCGCGGATAGTCGACGCCCGCCTCTTGCAACCAGCGCTGCACGGTCTGCGAACGCAGACCGCCACGGAAGCAGTACAGGTAGCCATTCGGGTTGGCTTTGGCGAATGCCAGCCAGGCCTCGACGCGCTCATCCTTGACCGGCCCGCAGACCAGTTGGTGGCCCAGCTTGATCGCCGCATCCTGCCCATGTTGCTTGTAGCAGGTGCCGACCTTCTGCCGTTCGATGTCAGTCATCAGCGGCAGGTTGACCACGCCCGGAAACGCACCCTTGGAAAACTCCACCGGCGCCCGGGCATCCATCATTGGCACATCGTTGAGAAATAGAGCGCGGTAATCACTGCTGTTGTCGGCCATCAGAACACCTCGACGGCGTGGGTCTGTCGCTCGAGCAATGTGCCGATAGGGTTCAGTTGCAGCCCCAGCTCGGCAGCCACTGCCAGAAACTCCGCCTCACCTTCCGGGGTGACCGCCACCAGCAAACCACCGCTGGTCTGCGGGTCGCACAGCAGATCGCGCTGGGCGTCACTGAGCGATGCAATCTTGTCGCCATAACTTTCGAAGTTGCGCAACGTACCGCCCGGCACGCAGCCTTCGGCGATGTAATGCTCGACACCCGGCAGACGCGGCACGGCGGCGTAATCCAGACGCGCCGTCAGCCCTGCGCCATCGGCCATTTCAACCAGATGCCCCAACAGACCGAAACCGGTGACGTCAGTCATCGCCATCACGCCGCCCAGCTTGCCGAAACGGCTGCCGGGCTTGTTCAGGGTGCACATCCAGTCACGCGCCAGACCGACGTCCTGCTCACGCAGTTTCGCCTTCTTCTCGGCAGTGGTCAGAATGCCGATACCCAACGGCTTGGTCAGGTACAGCGTGCAGCCTGCCAGCGCGGTGTCGTTGCGCTTCATGTGTTTCTTCTGCACGACGCCGGTCACCGCCAGGCCGAAGATCGGCTCGGGCGCATCGATCGAATGGCCGCCTGCCAACGGAATACCCGCCGCATCGCAGACCGCGCGGCCGCCACGAATCACTTCGCGGGCCACTTCAGGCGGCAGCACATTGACCGGCCAGCCGAGGATGGCGATGGCCATCAGCGGATCGCCGCCCATCGCATAGATGTCGCTGATTGCATTGGTTGCCGCGATGCGGCCGAAATCGAACGGATCGTCGACGATGGGCATGAAGAAGTCGGTGGTCGAGACCACACCGCGCTCATCGTCCAGCGCATAGACAGCGGCATCGTCACGCGAGGCGTTGCCGACCCACAGGTTCGGGTCAAGGTTCTGCGCGCCGCTGCCGGCCAGGATCACATCCAGCACCTTGGGGGAAATCTTGCAGCCACACCCAGCTCCGTGACTGTACTGGGTCAGGCGGATTGGCTCACTCATCGCAACACTCTCGGTAACGGGGAAACAGGCTGCGGAGTCTAGGGTCTGTTGCGGTTTCAGCGCAAACGGCGTCGCCGTTCGGTCATGCCATCAACACGATGCGCTGCCGAACTGGCCTTTCTCGCCGCGCCTCTTATAATCCCGCGCTCCAGTACCGAATCCATCGAAGCGTGCCTGCTTGTCCAGAGTCGCTTTGCCTTGTCGTTTTTTCCGCTATTGAACCGGAGAACTTTCATGCTCAAGCGTACCCTGGCGCTCGCCGCCGGCCTTGCCCTGTCCTTTACCGCACTGACCAGCCACGCGGCCGATGTGCTGCGCGTGTCGGCCATTCCCGACGAAGCACCGACCGAACTGCTGCGCAAGTTCAAGCCGCTGGGTGCCTATCTGGAGCAGCGACTGGGCATGAAGGTCGAGTTCGTTCCGGTTGCCGATTACCCCGCAGTGGTCGAAGCGCTGGCAACCGACCGTCTGGACATGGCCTGGCTGGGGGGCTTCACCTTCGTGCAGGTCAACCTCAAGACCGGCAACGCCGTGCCCTTGGTACAGCGTGAGCAGGACGCCCAGTTCACCAGCAAATTCATCACCTCCGATCCGAACGTGAAAAGCCTGGCGGACCTGAAAGGCAAAACCTTCGCCTTCGGCTCGGTGTCGTCCACGTCCGGCAGCCTGATGCCGCGCTACTTCATGCTAAAGGAAGACATCAAGCCGGAAACCTTCTTCAGCCGCGTGGCCTACTCCGGCGCGCATGACGCCACGGCCGCCTGGGTTCAGGCGGGCAAGGTCGATGCGGGCGTGTTGAATGCCAGCGTGTGGGACAAACTGGTCGCCAACGGCAAGGTTGACACCAGCAAGGTGCGCGTCTTCGCCACCACGCCGACCTACTTCGATTACAACTGGACCGTACGCGGCACCCTGGACAAGGGTCTGGCGGCGAAGATCAAACAGGCCTTCCTGGACCTGGACCCGGCCAACCCGGAACAGAAAGCGATTCTTGATCTGCAGGCGGCCAGCCGCTTCATCGAGACCAGGCCGGAAAACTACAAGGGCATCGAAGAGGCTGCCCGCGCTGCCGACCTGCTGAAATGACGCTGCGCCTGTCCGGGATAGACCTGCGCCACAGCAACGGTACGCTCGCGCTGCGGGGCTTGGAACTGAGCATCGCGCAGGGCGAGCGGGTGGCGATCATCGGTCCGTCCGGGGCGGGCAAGACCACGCTGCTCAACCTGCTGGCCAGCGCCCTGCCGCCCAGCGCGGGGCAACTGGAAATTCTGGGGACCAGTCCCTGGCGGCTTTCCAGTCGGCAGCGCCAGCAACTGCGCCGTCGTATTGCGCTGATCCATCAGGCCCCGCCGCTGCCGCCGCGTCAGCGCGTGGTGACAGCCGTGCTGGCTGGCAAGCTCGGTGAGTGGGGCCTGGGCAAGTCGTTGCTGAACTTGCTGCACCCACTCGACGTGCCGGGCGCGCGCAACGTGCTGGCGCGGCTGGATCTGGCAGACAAGCTGTTCGTGCGCTGTCAGCAACTGTCCGGCGGGCAACTGCAACGTGTCGGCATCGCCCGCGCCCTGTATCAGGCCCCGGAAGTGATGCTGGCGGACGAGCCGGTCTCGGCGATGGACCCACGTCTGGCGGACCACACCCTGGCGTTGCTGTGTCAGCACGCCATCGAACACGGCGTGACACTGGTCGCCAGTCTGCATGCCGTTGAGCTGGCCCTGGCGCATTTTCCGCGCATCATCGGTGTACGGGACGGGCAGATTCATTTCGACCTGAACGCCAGCGACGTCAGCCGGGAACACCTCGATACGCTGTACGCCAACGAACAACTGAGCACTGCGCCCAGCACCGAAACACCTGCCACTGCGCCCTGGACGCCGCGATGCTGAGTCGTGATCGACGCGACCCGGCCGCCATACCGCGTCTGTTACTGGCGCTGCTGGCGGTCGCGCTGCTCTGGCCGGGCATTCGCCTGGCTGAGCTTGATCCCACCGTTTTACTTAAAGCGGAAAATGCCCGAACCATGGGCAGTTTTGTCGCCGGCTTCTGGCCGCCCGCCCATGACCCCGAGTTTCTGACGCTGCTGATCGACGCCACCCTGCAGACGCTGGCGATTGCCACGGCGGGCATGGCTCTGGCGCTGCTGCTGGCCATACCGGCAAGCCTGCTGGCGAGCTCGGCGCTGTCCTTGTCGGCCGCCTCTCGTGCAGGACAGCCCGGCTGGCTCGGTCAGTGCTTGCGCTGGCCTGCGCGCGGTCTGTTGATTTTCCTGCGCAGCGTGCCGGAAATTGTCTGGGCGCTGCTGTTCGTGCGCGCCGTCGGACTGGGTCCGACAGCGGGTGTGCTGGCCATCGCCATTACCTACGCGGGCATGCTGGGCAAGGTTTACGCCGAAATCTTCGAGTCCGTTGATCAACGCCCGGCCCACGCCCTGATGCAGGCGGGCAGCGGACGGTTTGCCGCGCTGGTGTACGGCATCCTGCCCAATGCCGCTGCCGAACTGACGTCGTACACGGTCTATCGCTGGGAATGCGCGGTCCGCGCATCGGTGGTGATGGGCTTCGTCGGCGCAGGCGGACTGGGCCAACAGATCGATCTGTCGATGCGCATGTTCGCCGGTGCCGAAGTGGCGAGCATGCTGCTGACCTTTCTGGTGCTGGTGCTGCTGGCGGATCAGTTGAGCCGCCTGCTGCGCGGGAGGTTCACATGAGACGGGCTGGCAACTGGCTGTTGTTGATCGCGATCATTGCGGCAGTGATCGGCTCGTTCGTTTATCTGGGCATGGATCTGTTCGGCCTGAGCAGTCCTGAAAGTCTGACGCAAATGGGGCGCTACGCCTTGCGTTTCATGAGCCCGGACCTGAGCGCCGGTCACTTGCAGGCCATCGGCAAGGGCGCTTTGGAAACCCTGGCGATGTCGGCGCTCGGCACACTACTGTCGGTGATCGGTGGATTATTGCTGGCCCTGCCTGCTGCCGGTCGCCTGGGCTGGCCGCTGCGCAGCCTGAGCCGTCTGCTGCTCAATGCGTTGCGGGCCATTCCCGAACTGGTGTGGGCAGTGCTGATGGTCCTGGCCGCAGGGCTTGGACCCAACGCGGGCACGCTGGCGTTGGCATTGCACACCACAGGCGTGCTGGGTCGCCTGTTCGCCGAAGCGCTGGAAAACACCGCCCCGGAACCCGCCGCTGCGATTCGTCTGCAGGGCGGCAGCGCATGGCAAGCGTTCTGCTACGGCACGCTGCCCAATCTCTGGCCGCAATTGCTGGCGTACACCCTGTATCGCTGGGAGAACAACATTCGCATGGCAAGCATTCTGGGTTTCGTCGGCGCGGGCGGCCTGGGACAGATGCTCTATGTCAGCCTCAGCCTGTTCCAGGAAGCACAGGCAAGCACCGTCATCCTCGCGATGCTGGTACTGGTGTTTGCCGTGGATGCGCTGAGCGGCTGGAGCCGTCAGCGGTGGGTGCGTGGCTGATCACCAGAGATATGCGGATCCTGTGGGAGGCGCCACCACGTCTTCGACGTAGCGCTGTCGCGCAGCAAACACGGACCGTAGGAGCGCGCTTGCCCGCGATTGCGTTATGTCAGTCGCTGATTTTCTGTCTGTAAGATCCTATCGTCGGATTGTCGCCCAGACCAAGCGCGCTCCTACAAAAAATTGCGTTCCTTCAGTGGCTTACAGGTTGTTTGATAAGAGGCGGTGATTGCGGGAAGCAAGCGGTGTGTCAGATGTACAGACACAGCCACCTGCCCGCCGCGATACTTCCGGGATCAATACCCCAACGACAACCCCGTATTACGACGCGGGTCATTGGCGCCGTAGAAGCGGTTGTTGCCGACCGGTTTGCCATCCACCGACGGAGCGCCCACCAGAATCGCTGCCACGTGGTTCATGGGCTGCGGACCTGCAAACTTGTGGCCCCAGCTCTCGAGGATCTTCAACGTATCCGGGCTGACCGCGAAGGTGTCCAGGTTGGTCGTATCCGGCTGCCATTGCTGGTGGAAACGTGGCGCATCGACCGCTTCCTGAATGTTCATGCCGTAGTCGATCACGTTAAGCATGGTCAGCAGCGTTGCAGTGATGATGCGGCTGCCGCCTGGCGTGCCGACGACCATCACGGTCTTGCCATCCTTGGTGACGATGGTTGGGCTCATCGACGACAGCGGCGTCTTGCCCGGCGCGATGGCATTGGCTTCGCCCTGCACCAGACCGTACATGTTCGGCACGCCCGGCTTGACGGTGAAGTCGTCCATCTCGTCGTTGAGGATGACACCGGTCTTGCTGGCCATGACGCCTGCACCGAACCAGTTGTTCAGGGTGTAGGTCACCGAGACCGCGTTACCCCACTTGTCGACAATCGAGTAGTGCGTGGTGTTGCTGCCTTCATGCGGCGCGACGCCCGGCTTGATCTTGTTCGAATCACCGGCCTTGTTCGGATCAATGGCGGCACGCAGTTTGTCGGCGTAGGCAGGGTCCAGCAGGTGCTCGATGGGGTTCTTGACGAAGTCCGGGTCGCCCAGATAGCTGTTGCGGTCCACGTAGGCGTGGCGCATGGCTTCGATCTGATAGTGCGTGCCCTGCGCCGAGCGGAAGCCCAGCTCCTTCATCGGGTAGCCTTGCAGAATGTTCAGGATCTGGCAGATGACCACGCCGCCGGAGCTCGGTGGCGGTGCCGACACCACGTGATAACCGCGGTAGTCGCATTCGATGGGCGCCAGTTCACGGGTCTTGTAATGATCGAGGTCGGCCTGGGTGATGATGCCCTTGCCCGCCTGACTGGAGTCGACCAGCGCCTTGGCGACCCAGCCTTTGTAGAAACCATCGCTGCCCTTCTCGGAGACTTCGCGCAGGGTCTTGGCCAGGTCTTTCTGGACCAGTTTCTGGCCGACCTGCAGCGGCTCGCCCTTGTTGAGGAAGATCGAACCGGAATCGGCCATGTCCGCCTTGAACACGTCGGTCGCGGTGTGCAGCATGTCGATGTCGCCCTGGCGCAGGGTGAACCCGTCTTCAGCCAGTTTGATCGCCGGCGCAATCACATCTTCGCGCTTGCGTGTGCCGTATTTGCTCAGCGCCAGCTCCATGCCTGAAACGGTGCCGGGCACGCCGACGGCCAGATGGCCCTTGGCGCTCAGGTCCGGGATGACATTGCCATCCTTGTCCAGGTACATGTTGGCGGTAGCGGCAAGCGGGGCCTTTTCGCGGAAGTCGATAAAGGTCTTGCGGCCATCGGCCAGCTGGACGGTCATGAAACCGCCGCCGCCCAGGTTACCGGCTGCGGGATACACCACCGCCAGCGCATAACCGACTGCAACCGCAGCATCGACGGCGTTACCGCCATCCTTGAGCACATCGACGCCGACGTGAGTGGCCAGGTGCTGGGCCGTCACGACCATGCCGTTCTCGGCGGCGACCGGTGCCTGTGACGCAGCGAAAGTGGGGGAATACGCAACAATCAGTGCCGTCGCAATCAGCGATCTGGCGAGGGGTTCGAACTTCATGAGCAGTCTCTTCTTCCTGAATCCGGGACGTTTGATACCCACTGCCCACATGGAGGGCGATGGCGCTGCACTACCTCCCCAAGGCATACCTGCATCCTTGCGGTGGTCGAACCCGATCAAGGTAGCGGGTCCTGACGTGTTTACCTAGTGCAAACGCGTAAACGCACGTCTTGGCGCCAGGACGTGCGTTGCGCGGCAATACTTCACGGCTTCCTGCGATACCCCTCAATGATCGCCGAGAAGTCTTTCCCGCCCTCGCCCCGCAAACTCATGGACTGATACAACTGATGCGCCACCGCACCGAGAACCACCGGCTGCTGCACCGACCTCGCCGCCTCGGTTGCCAGCCCCAGGTCCTTGAGCATCAGTTCGGCCCCGAAGCCGCCGGTGTACCCTCGCGATGCCGGAGCGGTTTCGACCACGCCCGGCCAAGGGTTGTAGGCTTCCGAACTCCAGCAACGGCCGGTCGAGGTGTTGATGATATTGGCCAGCACCTGCGTATCGATGCCCAGCGCATTGCCCAGCGCCATCGATTCCGACACACCGATCATCGAAATCGCCAGCAGCATGTTGTTGCAGATCTTGGCGATCTGACCGGTTCCGACTTCACCGCAATGCACGATGTTTCGGCCCATCTGTTCCAGCACTGGCTTGAGCGTTGCAAAGTGCTCGGGCGAGCCACCCACCATGAACGTCAGCGTGCCCGCCTGCGCGCCACCCGTGCCGCCCGAAACCGGCGCGTCACCGAGCACGACGCCTTGCTGCGCAGCGACAGCGGCAATGTCACGGATGGTCTGCGGATCGATGGTGCTGCAATCAACCGCAGGCGTACCGGGGGCGATGCCTTTCAGCACGCCGTCATCGTTCAGGTACACACTGCGCACATGGGTTGCTGCTGGCAGCATGGTGATGACCAGTGCGCTGCCCTCGGCCGCCTGCCTGGGCGAATCGCTGATCTGCGCGCCCAGTTCGGCAAATTCGGCCAGTACGGCCTTGTTCAGATCAAACAGCTGCAGCGAGTGCCCGGCCTTGATCAGATTGCGGGCCATGGGTGCGCCCATGTTGCCCAGACCGATGAATGCGATGTTCATTGTTATTCTCCTTCGCGGAACTGCCTGGGCTCAGCGCAGATTGATCGTGGTGTTCACGCCGTCATTCACGCTGTCGTCATCGAACCAGCGGCTGGTGACGGTCTTGGTCTGGGTGTAGAACTGCACCACCTGTTTGCCGTACGGCCCCAGATCACCCAGCTTGGAACCCCGTGAACCGGTGAAGCTGAAAAACGGCACCGGGACCGGAATCGGGATGTTGATGCCTACCTGGCCGACGTCGATTTCACTCTGAAACTTGCGCGCCGCCGCACCGCTCTGGGTGAACAGGCCGGTGCCATTACCGAAGGGATTGGCGTTCACCAATGCGATGGCTTCATCCAGGGTATTCACCTCGATCACCACCAGCACTGGGCCGAAGATTTCCTGGGTGTAGATCTGCATGTCGGTGCTGACGCCGGAAAAAAGCGTCGGTCCGACGAAGTTGCCACCCTCATAGCCCGGTACCGAAATGTCCCGGCCGTCCAGCTCCAGCGTCGCGCCTTCACGTACGCCGCTTTCGATCAGATCGACGATGCGCTGCCGGGCACGGCGGGAGATAACGGGACCGATGTCGGTGCCTGGCTCATGACCGGCATTGACCTTGAGCTTCTGCGCCAGCGCCTTGAGGTCCGGCAGCCACCGTTTCGAGGCGCCGACCAGCACCACCACCGAGGTCGCCATGCAACGCTGCCCGGCCGCACCAAAACCTGCGCCCACCAGCGCATTGAGGGTCTGCTCGCGGTTGGCGTCGGGCAGCACCACCGCGTGGTTCTTGGCCCCCATCATGGCCTGCACGCGCTTGCCATGCCGACCTGCGAGGTCATACACATGGGTGCCAACGGCCGTCGAGCCGACGAAGGAAATGGCCTTGATGTCCGGATGCGTGCAGATCGCGTCAACGACCTCCTTGCCGCCGTGCACCACGTTGAGCACACCGGCCGGAATGCCCGCCTCGACCGCCAGTTCGACGAGCAGCATGGTCGACAGCGGATCCTGCTCGGAAGGCTTGAGCACGAAAGTGTTGCCGCAGGCGATGGCCATCGGGAACATCCACAACGGGATCATCGCGGGAAAGTTGAACGGCGTGATCCCGGCACAGACGCCAATGGGCTGGCGCAGCGTGTAGGTATCGACGCCACTGGCCACGTTTTCGGCAAATTCGCCCATCTGCAGCGTGCCGATCGAACAGGCATGCTCGACAACTTCCAGGCCACGAAAGATATCGCCCTCGGCATCGGCAAGGGTCTTGCCCTGCTCGGCACTGAGCACTGCTGCGATACGTTTGGAGTGCTCGCGGATCAGCGCCTGCAACCTGATCATGATGCGCATGCGGGCACCGATCGGCGTTTCCCGCCAGGTGCGATACGCCTTGTGCGCAGCAGCCACGGCCGCGTTCACTTCAGTCGCTGTGGCGAACGGCACTTGCGCGAGCACTTCTTGCGTCGCCGGGTTGACGATGTCCTGCCACTCGTTGCTTTGCGAGTCGACCCATTCGCCGTCAATCAGCAGTTTCACGCGAGCTACGGCCGTATTGTTCTTGTTCAGTGAGGCGTTCATTTCAACCGTTCTCCCTTCAGGCACACCGGACCCGCCGGGCACTCGATGGCCAGCCGTCACGGTTTCCCTGACAGCGTTGTTGTTGGATGGTCAGAGGGCGTGCTTTGGAGTATAGATGTGCAAACTTCTAACAAGAACGCACATAAAAGCAGGCTCAACATGCAAAAAAACATCACATCCCTGGGGTTGTTGAACTGGGATGACCTGAAGTTTTTCCTTGAAGTGGCACGCACCCGCAAAGTCAGCAGCGCCGCAAAACGTCTGGCGGTGGACTACACCACCGTGTCGCGACGCATCACCTCGCTGGAAAACTCGCTCGGCACACTGCTGTTCGAAAAGTCCCGCAACAACGGCTTCATCATGACCGCCGAAGGTCAGCGCCTGCTGGGTTACGCCGAGTCCATCGAAAGCACGCTGCACCTGGCCTGCGAACAGGTGTCCGGCTCAAGCGTGGCGCTGTCCGGACACATCCGCATCGGCTGCACCGAAGGCTTCGGCAGCTTCTTCATCACGCCGCAACTGAGCCACTTCCTCGACGCCTACCCCAGTATCTCGGTCGACATCCTGCCGCTGCCCCACTTCATCAGCCTGTCCAAACGCGAAGCCGACATCGTCATCGCCCTCGAACGCCCCGAACACGGGCCATACGTGTGCTGCAAACTCTGCGACTACAGCCTGCGCCTGTACGCCACGCAGGACTATCTGGACAACCACCCGCCGATCCAGCGCAAGGAAGACCTGAGCCAGCACCCGTTCATCAGCTACGTCGACGACCTGGCCTTCAGCTCCGAACTGCTCTACCTCAGCAACCTGCTGCCCAACGCCCAGGCGCAACTGCGCAGCACCAGCGTCATCGCCCAATACACCGCCGCCCTGCAAGGCCGCGCGCTGGCAATCCTGCCGTGCTTTCTGGCGTCGCAGGATCCACGGCTGGTGCCGGTGCTGGAGGATGAAGTAGAGATCGTTCGGCAGTTCTGGATGTACTGCCGAGAGGACTTGCGCAAGTTGAAGCGGATTACGGTGTTGTGGGATTACGTACGGGAAGTGACGGAGATGAATCGGGACGTGTTATTGGGCAAAACGCAGGGGCTCCGGTTTGCAGATCAAGCCTCCAAAGGCAGCAACAAATAAGGCAGGACGCAGCGTGTGCAACCGGTTTTAAACTGCCATTCAGATTTGCCGTCAGCCACTCAATGAACACGCTAATCATGATTAGGACTCGTCCTACTGACTCATCCATTTGCTCGCGGTAGCCTGCCGCGAGTCAGCTGAAGCCTGGCTTTATGTCCCAAGGGACGAAAGACGCAAGGATGATTCATGATTTCTTCTGCCCGGCTGGGTGACAAACACCTCTGCCCCATGCCCGGTCACGGCATAACACCTATTGCCTCGGCATCAAGTGACGTCAATATCAATTTTATGGGGTCCGCTCGTGTCGGTGATACCTGCGGGTGCGGCGCGGTACTTACTGCCGGGTTTCCTTCCATTCTGGTGAATGGTCGTCCTATGGCTCACCTGGGAAGCCCTACCAGTCACGGCGGGACAATCATCACAGGCTCAGGCGACGTCGGTGGCGGATTCGTCATGGGGGACGCTGGCGGTGCAACGATCATTAACTTCATGGCGCTGGGGGCCTTCCGGCCAGATGGCTCTTTGGACGATGAAAAGATGGCGACCTTGTTGGCTGATCCCAAGCTCAAGGAAAAAGCCTTGGCGGCGGATGCTTTGATTGATGACGAGGCAGCCAGTAAGGAGCCGGAGACGAAACCTGAGCCAAAAGTGGAACCTGCCGCCTGCAAAGATCCAGATAGGATGGAAGAGTTGGCGACCTACATTGCTGGCGAGATCAACACCAACATCAACAGCCCGGAAGTTCGGCAGATGAGAGAACTCAATAGCTTCGATGCTGCCGCAAAGATGAAGGAGTATGAGGCGCTTCCATTTTACTTGCGCCTTGGTCCCGGCCCGGATTTCTACAGCATGGCGGCCGGTATGCAAGTAAAGGCGTTTGCCATCTGGACAGAACGAGTGGGTCAAAATCGCCCGTGGGATCACAAGCCGATCATTCGTCGAACAATGGGTGGTGTCTGGCACAAACAAGGTCAGTACGATTATTTTTATGACATCTGGTCCAACGTCCATTACGGATATGTAGGCATGGCCGGGGGGCTTTCCGAAAGCGTCCTCTTGGATGGGGCAGGAGCCGAGCAGATAATTTCAGACGCCGGCCGGAAGGTCGAGGAGGTTTTTACAAAGCCCAAGGCTCAGTGGGAGCTACCCGGTCCGAACCGCTCCGGTGATGTCGAGGGTCTGAGAGCCTGGGATGATGCTCCCGACCGAATATCCATTAGTATTGGGGTGAAGCTCTATCAACAACATCCCAACAGAGGCATCACGGCCAGGATGATCATGGACGAAGTGCTTGCAGTACCGCCCCAGGCATGGGGTAAAGGGGTCCAAATACATGTTTGTCAATAAACCCAGGATCCGGTATGGCCGCTGGATAATTCTTCTGCTCATCATCCTTCCTGTGGCTTTTTGGTATTTCGCTTCCCCGGTCGTAGCGGTCAACTTCTCTCCCAATAGCAACGAAGAGTTTCGATACGTTTGGAACACTCAGGACAGAATCCACAGGGGTGATATCAGGCACGGCGGTTCAGCCGTTGAGTTCAGCCACATATTCCCTGATGAGGACTTCTTCATGATGTTCGATTGGTGGACTGACAAGGGTTTCAAGCGGTGCATCGACATCACACCTGAATGGGGAAGTACGATAGACATCTATCTGGATGATAGCGGCAGGATCGACACAGCCGAAACGGCGCCCGACGTAATTGCTCGTCTGAAACAGTGTTCTGGGAGACCAGACCCTTTCCGCCCATAAGACAAAATGGGAACCTCCAGATTGTCGTAATGAGTTATCGAGTTCGTCATCAGGACATAAGGCAACAACGTTTCAAAGCATAAAGTTGATCCTGAAAACATTCCGCTCCGGGTCCAGCAGCACGGCCTGATACCAGTTGTAATACGTCAGATACGGTGCCTTTATCAACGTGGCACCCTGCTCTACCGCCAGCGGCACCAGCCGGTCCACTTCGGTTTGTTCCGACACGTCGATGTTGAGCAGGAACTTGCATCCGGTGCTGCCCGCGAACTCGTCCAGCCCCAGCAGCTCATACGCATCAAGCGCATTGAAGCCAATGCTGGACTTGCCTGTATCAAGTCCGCGGAATATCGGCGATCTGATTGCTTCGATTTCGGGGAAGCCGAACAGCTCCGAGTAGAAAGTGCTCAGGCGAATGATGTCCTGAGCGAACACGTTGACGTAAGACAGTGAGTTCATGTCAGGCCACCTTACTGCCGCCAAAGGTGGTCTGTTTGACGAACTTGGACAGCAAGTGATCGCCCGATGTGACCGGCGCATGCCGAGGCGTCGCGCCAGACGGCAGGCAGCCGGGCAGACACTCGATCAAGGTGTCGTAGTTGGGCTGATGGAAGAACACCAGCGACTGACGCCGGTTGTCGTGCTCGCTGGTCATCGGCGGGTTGACCACTCGATGCAGCGTGGAAATCCACTGGTCGTTGGTCCACTGCATCATCAGGTCGCCAATGTTGACGACAAAACCATTCTCGACATACGGCACATCGACCCACTCGCCTTTTTGATTGCGCACTTGCAGACCGCCCAGTGCGTTGTCGGGACGAACGATAGTCAGGCTGCCGTAGTCGGTATGCGCGCTGGCGCGTAATTGCCCTGCCTCGACTTCAGTCTTGATGTCCGGGTAACTGAGGCTGCGGAACATGCTGATATGCCGGTCAATCCTGTCGTCGAAAAAGCGCTCGTCCAGTTCCAGTGCCAGGGCAAACAGGCGCATCAATGATTGGGCCAGTTCGCTCATGGCGTCGAAGTAGGCTTGATAAGCCTCTTTGAATCCAGGCAGAAGTTCTTGCGAAGGCCAAACGTTGGGGGCGAAGTGCGAACCCGCTTCGCCGTTGTGGTAGTAATCCTCATCCGGCACGTTGCTCGGCCCGATGGAAAAAGACTCCTTGAGGTCGCCCGGTGCACTTTCTTCCAGCGAATACGACAGGCTCTCCTCGGCAATCGCGCTGTAACCACGCACCATCTCCGGGCTGGGTCGGTCAACCTTGCGCTTTTCGGCCAATGGCAAATCGAAGAACTGCCGGGTCAGACGCGAGACCCTGTCTATCAGCTCGCCGGGAATCTGGTGTTCGGTGATCACCAGAAAACCTATGTCCTTGCACGCCTGATTGACTGCCTGCGCCACGGCTGCCTTGCCGTCCGGTTCTCCTGAAAAATACGGGGCCAGGTTAACGATGGGCACATAGTGCAGAGTCATGTGGCTGATTCCTCTCGCTGACAGGTTTCGGAAAAGGCTCGCCTTCAGGGGTGAAGGTCAACGAGGCGAGAGCAGAAACCATGCCACTGGAGAAATTCATAACGCATACAAAACGTTAGCTTTTCATGCACTCGGGCCGGATCAAATGGTCTGAAACGGAGTGCATGGTTTGAAGGCGCAATAACGAAAAACGGGCCAGAATTGAGCACGCTCTTGTCTACGCTCTCTAAGTACTTTCGATACGCTGAATGACGTCGGCAGTCGTGGTGACTTCACCGAACTCATAGGCAATCGTCGTCAGCGATATGCGCTGAACCTCTTCAGCCGAAACAGCGCCGAACCCAACATCCGGGTAGTCCATCGCAGCATTCGCGTCGCTCAGGGCGATGACCTTGTACTCGCGGTGCACGCCGTCCCTGATGGTGGTTTCGCAACACACGTTGGTGACCGTACCGCAGACGATGATGGTGTCCACATCCAGCGCACGCAGCACGGTGTCCAGGTCGGTGTTGTGGAAACCGCTGTAGAACAGCTTGTCGATAATCACATCACCCGATTGAGGCGCGAGCGCTTCGATAACCTCAACGTCCGGGTCGTGCCGCGCGAGGATCTGGTCCACGTTGGGGTATAAATCGCGCATACGTCCGGTGTCCGAACCATCACCGCGCACGATGTGGCGCAGATAAACCACCATCAACCCACCCGCGCGTGCGGCCTCCAGCAGCCGCTGGATGGGCTGGACAACGTCAGCTGTATTTTTTACGTACAGCGCACCTGTGGGCTCACAAAAGACCTTTTGCATGTCGACGACGATGACCGCCGTTCTGCGTGGGTTGATCGACCACTGAACCAAGGGTTTGCTCATTGGATTCATCTCGGTTGAGCCTGACAGGCTGGAGAGACATACCAAGCAATAAGCGTGCTGTCGGGCGTGAGTCGTGATGAACGACGCGCAGAGACCGCCGTCGCGCTACGAACACCGGACTGCGGGAGGCGGATTGTCGGCGATTCATTTACTCAGGCGAAACTTCATGACGCTATCGCCGGCAAGCCGCCTCTTATCAAACAACCTGTAAGCCACTGAAGAAACGCGATTTGTGGGAGCGGACCGGGCGGCGTTCCGTTTGTCCGCGAAAAGGCCGGTACATCCGACGCATATGCAGTGGCTGAATTACTGCATTCGCGGACAAGTCCGCTCCCACTGAGTTTGCCGCGCGACAGCGCTACGTCGAAGACGTGGTGGCGCCTCCTACAAAAAAGCGTGCATCCCGCAGGTTCGGCGCTACACCATGAGCCAGCATCAAAGCCCCAGCATCAATCCGCTCAGCCGCTTCACCTTGCGCCGCAGCGCTTCTTCGAACACGCCCTGGCGTGGCTCTATCAGGCTGAACCAGTGTTTGGCGCGGGTGATGCCGGTGTAGATCAGTTCCTTGGTCAGCACCGGGTTCAGGGCTTCCGGGAGAATCAGCGCGGTGTGGGCGAATTCGGAGCCCTGGGATTTGTGGACGGTCATGGCGTAGACGGTTTCGACTTCGTTGAGTCGGCTCGGCAGGACGAAGCGCACGCCGCCGCTGCCATCGTTGCGCGGGAACGCCACGCGCAGGACCTGTTTGTCTTCGCCTTCACGCTCCGGCAGGCGCAGGGTGATGCCGATGTCGCCGTTCATCAGGCCCAGGCCGTAGTCATTGTGGGTCATCAACACGGGGCGACCTTCGTACCACTGCTGCTCGCTTTCGATCAGGTTGGCGTTGAACAGCGCGTGAGTGATGCGCTGGTTCAACCCCTCAACGCCCCAAGGCCCTTTGCGGACCGCGCAGAGCAGTTGAAACGAATCGAAGGCTTCCAGAACGGAGCGTGCCCACAGCGTCCAGCATGGGTCGTCGAGGGTCGAACCTTGTGCCGGGCGTTCATTGGCCAAGACGTTCAGGTAATGCCGATAGCCTTGCGGTCCCTGCTCGCCTTTGCCGAGACCGTCGAGCACGAGGCGTTCAAACTTGAGGTCCTGCTCGCCTTTGAGCGCCAGTGCGAAAACGTCACTGTGACTGCCTGCCGCCAGCAGCGCCCGCGCCTGTTGGTCCTGTTGTTGGTTGACCAGTCGCGCCAATTGCCCGATGCCGCTGCCCTGCCCGAAACGGCGCGAGTGACGCAGCATCACCACTTGTTGTGCCAGCGGGTGCTGTTGCGCATCGCCCTGGCGCAGACCGCCCTTGTCCAGTTGCTCGCCGCTGACAGCTTCCAGCCAAGCCTGGGTTTCAGGGCTGTAGAAACCTTCTTCAGCGTCGCGACACAGGTCGCCCAGCACAGCACCCGCCTCGACGGAGGCGAGTTGATCCTTGTCGCCCAGCAGGACCATGCGCGCATGTGGCGGCAAGGCGTCAAGCAGGTTGGCCATCATTTCCAGGTCGATCATCGATGCTTCATCGACCACCAGCACGTCCAGCGGCAGCGGGTTGCCTGCGTGATGACGGAAGTGCCGCGTACCGGGACGACTGCCCAGCAAACGGTGAACCGTGGTGACTTCGGCCGGAATCTTCTGCCGCACCTCGGCGCTGACATCCAGACTCTGCACCTGTTGGCTGATGGATTCGGTGAGTCGCGCAGCGGCCTTGCCGGTCGGTGCCGCGAGACGAATGCGCAGCGGCTGGCCGCTCTGCACCGCAGGCGCTTGCAGCAGTGCGAGCAGGCGCACCACGGTGGTGGTCTTACCGGTGCCCGGTCCGCCGGTGATGATGCTGAACGCCCGACGTGTGGCCAGTGCGCAGGCCAGTTTCTGCCAGTCGATGACTGCATCCGGCGCAGGGTTGGCCGCGCCGAACAAGGTGTCGAGACGCTGCGCCAGATCTGACGGAGGCGCTTCGTCCTGCGCCAGACGCTGACGCAATGCCGCCGCGATCCGACGCTCGTAAGTCCAGTAGCGGCGCAGGTACAGGCGTCGATCCGACAGCACCAAGGGCTTCTGCAGCGCCTCAACGCTGGAGTCTCCTGCCCGAGCCACCAGAGTGCTGTCCGCCAGCGCCTGGCACCACGCAGCACCGTCCAGCGACGCCAGCAACTGCGAAGGCAACAGCATCGGTGCGCTTTGCAGGTCGCCTTCCGGCGGCAGCGACAGGGCGAAATCGGGTTCTTTCAGCGTTTCGTAGAGGTCGAGACACACGTGGCCGTGCCCCAGTTGATGGCTGGTCAGCGCAGCCGCGACCAGCACCAGCGGATCAGCCTGGGGATCGAGGTCACTGAGGAACGCCACGAAGGCGCGGTCCAGTGAACGCAACCAGCCACGCTCGACCCAGCGTTCCAGCAGGATCAGCAGATCCTGAACACGGGTCAGCGGGCTCAGGTCTGCGAGGCTGACGTCATTCAGCGCCGTGGGCAACAGCTCTTCGAACGAGCGACTCATGCGAAGGCTCCTGATAATTCCTGCGGTAACGGTTTGCCCTGGAACAGCAGGTCCAGGCTTTCGATCAGCTCGCGCGGCGGCCGGGTAAAATAAGCGCCCTGAGTGGACGCATGCGCGCCGCGCAGGAACAGGTACAGCGCGCCGCCCATGTGCTGGTCATAGTCGTAATCGACCAGCCGCGCCTTGAGCTGTCGGTGCAAGGCCAGCAGGTAGAGCACGTATTGCAGGTCATAGCGGTTGTCGAGAATCGAGGCTTCCATCGCCAGCTCGGTGTAAGCAGTCTCGTCCGCCCCCAGCCAGTTGGACTTGTAGTCGGCCACGTAATAGCGCCCCTCATGCTCGAACGTCAGGTCGACGAAGCCTTTGAACATGCCGTTGAGCGAGACGGTTTCGGTGGCGGCGCGTGGCGCGTTGTCGTGAGTGAAACGGCGCACGAGGGCATCCATCTGCCTGACGTCGACCTGATTGCTGGCGAACCAGAACTCCATCTCGACGCGATATTGATTGGGTTGATCCAATTCACCCAGCGCTACCGGCGTGGCATCCGGCGACAGGCGCAACGGCATGTTCAGCACATGCTGCAGCCAGTCGCGCAGGGTGTTGATCCAGCCTTCCCAGCCGCGACGGTTACAACGCCGGGCGACGGCATCTTCAAGTCTCTCAGGGTCGTTGGCGGTCTGCGCAAAACCCTCGTTGCCCGCCCATTCCAACAGACCGTGCAGAAAGGTGCCGGGGTTAGGGCCGCGAGGAAAGCGATGGATGTCACCGCCGCTGGCCGGCACGTCGCGAGGCGCTTCGGGGTCCAGACGTTCGTCATCGAACAGTTTCTGCGCCTGTGGGCTGTCCGGAGACTGGTCGGCACCGGCGGTGATCGTGTCGCCGATGCGCAACGCGCTGTACGAGGCGATCCACCAGTTTTCGGCAGCACGCCGTTTGGGCACCAGCGGCTTGAGCAGCGAAGCTTCATTGCGCGGCGCGCTGAAGCTGTCTGTGGTCGGCTCGGGCACCGGCTGCAGCGCAATGGCCTCGCAGCCCGCATGCAGATCCCGCAGCCAGACTTTCAGGTCAGCCGACTCGCCAAGCACCGCACCGCCGCCCAGCAGATAGCCCAGCGCCGAACGGTGCAGCATCGAGCTGTTGGCGTTGCCGCGTTTGAGGTCGGCGACGCCCAGCCAGCAGGCGTGTTCCGAACGGGTCAGGGCGACGTAGAGCAGACGCAGGTCTTCGGCCAGGCGCTCGTCGTCCGACTGCTGAATCAACGCTTCGGTGGGCTGCAGACTGATCTGCGCGTTGCCCTCGGCATCATGAAATTGCAGCGGCAGGCGGCTGCCATCCACTGGCTTGGAAGAACAGATGAACGGCAGGAACACCAGCGGATACTGCAAGCCCTTGGACTTGTGAATGGTCACAACCTTGACCAGTTGCTCGTCGCTTTCCAGCCGCAGTATCTGCTCTTCACCCGCCTGACCGGACAGCGCCAGATGATCGCCAAGGTGACGAATCAGGGCCTGTTCGCCATCGAGTTCGGCTGCGGCCTGTTGCAGCAGTTCGGACAGGTGCAAAATATTGGTCAGCACACGCTCGCCGTCAGTTCGCGTCATGAGGGTCTGTGGCAAGGCGAAGTCATGCAGCAGGCGACGCAGCATCGGCAGCACGCCCTGGGTGCGCCAGATGGCGCGATAGCCACGGAACTGCATGACCCGCCGCTCCCAGGCCAGTTCGTCCTGATTCAGGCGTTCCAGCTCGGCCAGCGGCAGGTCGAGGGTGATGCAGGCCAGCGCAGCCCGCAGCGTGCGCTCCGAATCGGGCTCGGCACAGGCCTTGAGCCACGACAGCAGATCGTGGGCCTCCTGCGCGGCGAACACCGAGTCCTTGTCCGACAGATAAACGCTGCGCACGCCCCGCGCCGAAAGCTCATTGCGCACGGCCTGTGCTTCCTTACCGTCACGCACCAGAATCGCAATGTCGGCGGGACGCAGGCCACGCAGCACCTTGTCTGGCGCGGCGAACCCGGCGCGACCTTGCTGACCGGCATTGAGCAGTCGCACGATTTCACTCGCGCAACTGGCCGCCAGTTGTTGGCGATAAGTGACGCCGGATACCGGTTGATCGCTTTCCAGATGCCAGACCGTCAATGCCGCGAGCGATGCGCCGTCCACCTGCAGCGTCTCCTTGCGGCCTTGGGCCAGTGCTCTGGAGAACGGCACGGGATTATTTTCGCCTTCCCGAAACAGAAACGCCCCGCGTCCTTCCGGACGCAACTCGGCGCGTTCGAACACATGGTTGACCGACGCGACCATCGCATGGCTGGAGCGGTAGTTGGTGTCCAGCGTGTGCCAGCGGCCCGACGTCGCCTGACGCGCACGCAGGTAGGTGTAGATATCGGCTCCCCGGAACGCGTAGATCGCCTGCTTGGGGTCGCCAATCAGAAACAGGCCGGTCTGCTCGTCGTTGTCTTCGAGACGATAGATGCTCTCGAAGATGCGGTACTGCACCGGGTCGGTGTCTTGGAATTCGTCAATCAGTGCGACGGGAAACTGTTCGCGGATCAGGGTCGCCAGCCGCTCGCCGCCTGCGCTGTGCAAGGCGCTGTCGAGTCGGAGCAGCATGTCGTCGAAGCCCATTTCTGCACGGCGACGCTTCTCTTCTTCAAAACGCGCGCTGACCCACTGCGCAGCGTGTTGCAACACGGCGGCGTCAGGCTTCGGCAGACCATCGAGCGCCGCCTTGAGTTCGAGCATTGCCTCGAAGGCCGGGTGCGAAGGCGCATCGCTTTTCCATGCCTCGGCGATACCGTCGGGCGTCAGTCGGGTGAAACCGGTGCCCAGGTCCAGCGCCTCCACCGCTTCGTCAGCGGCCCAGTCGGCCAGTTTTTCGAACCAGGGCCTGAAGTAGCGCTCCTGCATCTTGCGGCCGTCGACAATCTTGCGGGCCACGCCGTCCATACAGATCGCCTGCAGTTCAGCGGTCCAGACGGTCCAGGGTGCCTTCAGCGCGGCCAGCGCTTTGCGACGCTCCAAAAGGGACGCGGCAATCAACTCGGCAGGCTCTTGAGTGCCGATGTTGCGCTCACGTCCGAACAGGCCGCGCACGCGTGGCAACAGCGCCGCAGGACCGCTCCAATTCTCGCGCACCCAGGTCAGCGCGTCGCCGCTCATGGGGTAGCAGAACCGACGCCAGTAGTCGCGCAGCACTTCGCCGAGCAGATCGCTGTGATCGGTTTCCAGGGTCTGGGTGAACAGACTGCCACTGTCGAAGGCGTGCTCGCGCAACATGCGCTGACACCAACTGTGGATCGTCGAGACCGCAGCCTCGTCCATCCACTGTGCGGCGATGTCCAGGCGGTTGGCGCAACTCGGCCAGAGCTCGGCGCTGAATTGCTCACGCAGCTCGGCAATCAGGTCATCGGGCGCGTCGATTTCGTCACGGAAGAATCGCGCAGCCTCGGCGAGTCGGGTACGAATCCGGTCGCGCAGCTCTTTGGTCGCGGCGTCGGTAAAGGTCACCACCAGTATTTGTGGCGGCAGCAGTTCGCGGCCAAAGCCTGAGGATTCGTCACCGTGCCCCAGCACCAGGCGCAGGTACAGCGCCGAGATGGTGAAGGTCTTGCCGGTGCCGGCGCTGGCTTCGATCAGTTGACTGCCGCGCAACGGGAAACGCAGGGCCAGTGGAAGCGTCATGTCGTTCATGCACTGGCCTCCAGACTGGAGAGCGATTGCCACGAGGCGTCGTAGATCGGCTTGTACAGTGTTTCGCACCAGCCGACGAATTCTTCGCTGTCCATCAAGGCATCAAAGTCCGGGTACTGGCGGGCCAGCGCCGTGCTCTCCCGACGCTCGCCATCGGTGGTCTGGCCGTCGCCTTCATAGGCTTTGCGAGCGGCGGCCTCGGCCTTGTCCAAGGGTTGTCCCAGCCAGGCGAATGCAGTTTTCACGGCCACCGGCAACGGCTGCTGCATACCGCGCAGCCAGGCCATCAACAGGTGATTGAGGGTTGTGACAGCGGCATCCTTTTCCAATGGAGCCAGCATCAGGGTTTCATCGCTGGCCACCAGTGCGGTGCTCAATGGCAGCTCACAGGCACACGCCACCAGATGATTGACCCACGGCCGGATCAGCCGATGCCACTTGCGGGTTTTCTTCGAGCCGATGCTGTTGGGAATCGCCGTGACCAGCAACAACTCGCCTCGCGCATTGCGGTGCAGTCCGCCCAGCCAGCCGTCGATGCTCACACCGCCATGGCTGAAGCTGATTGGCAGCGCACTGCTTAGCGGCTCGGGCCATAGCGTCAACAGCTCCTGATAACGCCTGAGTACATCGGGCAGCGGCTCGATCAACTCCTGCTGCATGCAGGTGCCGAAACCTGCCAGTGGCAGCAGACCGCTGGCCTGCAACTTGAGCGCCTGTGCCTGGAGGGCGTTGTCGATGTCGTCAGGCTGCGCCATGGCGGCGTTGAGCAGACTGTCGCTGAGCCCGTAACGCTCCAGCGCGTCGAGCACGAAGGGTTCTTCATCGGCCAGCGGGGCTTCGGCCACTTCGAAGTAGATCTTCAGACGTTGACTGAAAAAGTGCTTCACGGGGTTGCGCAGAAAGTCCTGCAATTGGGCGATGGTCAGCGGCTCCTCCTGCTCATGGGGAGTTAGCGCCGGCGATACAGGCATCTCGAGCCCCGTCTCGTGCAGCAATCGCCATTCGCGGGCGAAGCTGAAGTAGCCGGTGCCTTCATGAAAATAATTGGCGCTGAAAGGTTGCAACGGATGCTCCAGCGTCAGCGCTTTCAGCAGACGTTCTCCCTCATCGCGCTTGCCGGTTGTATCTGGCTCACCGGCCAGCTCCCAGCCGCTTGCCAGATGATCACGCAGTTGACCGATCAGCACCGATGCGGGCCGATCACTGTTGTCACGAATGCTGCGGCCGACCCAACTGATGTAAAGCTGATCCCTAGCGGATAGCAGCGCCTCCAGCAGGAGATAGCGGTCGTCTTCACGTCGCGAACGGTCGCCGGGGCGGTAGTCACTGCCCATCAGGTCGAAGTCCAGCGGCGGCTGGGCGCGCGGGTAATCACCATCGTTCATGCCCAGCAGGCAGACCACTTTGAACGGAATCGCGCGCATGGGCATCAGCGTGCAGAAGTTGACCGAGCCTGCCAGAAAGCGCTGGGACAGCCGACCCTGGTCGAGCCCGGCCAGCCAGGCTTCGCGAACGACCGTCAAAGGCAGCTCGTCTATGAGGCCGACGGTTTCGCAGGTCTCCAGCCAGTTCTCGCGCAGGGTTTCGAGTTGGGCGAGCAGGTAATCGTCGTGCTCGCTGTCGGCGGCAAAGAAGAGTTGCAGGACAGCTTGCAGACGAGCCCCCCATTGCGTCGGGGTGGCCGGTTTCGAGAGTTCGCCATGAGCGGCCTCCAACGCATCGATCAGGGCCACCAGCGGACCGATCAATGCGGCGTCCAGCCCTCCGATTTCATCGTAAGGCTCGATACCTTCGTAGGCAGCACCGGCACCGACTGCATAGCCGAGCAGCATGCGGCGCAGGCCGAAGTGCCAGCTGTTCTGCTCCAGCGCATCCGGCAAACCCAGCCCTGCACGTTGAGGTGCGTTCAGCCCCCAGCGGATGCCTACGCCTTCGATCCAGCGATGCAGGGTCGGCAGGTCACGCTCCTGAATCCGGAAGCGCGCGCGCAGCGCCGGGACGTCGAGCAGGTCAAGAATTTCGCTGACCGGAAAGCGGCTGTCGGGCAGTTTCAGCAGGTGTTCAACAGCGATCAGCAAAGGCTCGCGGCCACGTTGCCCCTGGTCTGCCAGCGTGAAAGGAATGAAGCGACGATCATCGCGCTCTATCTGGCCGAAGACAGCGCGAATGTGCGGCGCGTAGCTGTCGATGTCCGGAACCATGACGATCACATCACGCGGACGCAACTCGGGATCACGACTGAAACGGGCCAGGAGCTGATCATGCAGCACTTCGACTTCCCGTTGCGCGCTGTGGGCGACATGAAAGCGGATGGAGCGATCCTTCAAAGCGTCTACGGCGGGCCAGAGCTCCCGCGTTTCATCCAGAGGACGCAGCTCAAGGATGTCATCCTGCAACTGATTGAGTATGTTCCTGGGTTCGCTTTCGCTGAACAGGTCGATGCGCTCGTCCTTGAACGAGGCACGATAGCTACGCGGGTCGTCATGGCTGTCGAGCAGATTGATGTAGTCGCGACCCTGCTTGCCCCATGCTGCGAGCAAGGGATGCGCGTGCTGGTGGAGGGCCTCGGGGTCGAGCACCATCGGCATGCCGGTCTTTCGTGCCTGGCGCTTGTACTGATGACGCAACAGGTCCTTGTCGGCAACAATATCGGCCCAGTGATGGCGGCATGGGTTGTGGACGCAGAGCAGAACCTGACTGAACCGGGCCAGTCCGGCGAGCGCTTCGAGCGCCTGCGCGGGCAGTGACGAAATACCGAATACGATGACACGTGCGGGCAGTCCGGCGGGGGCTTCAGTCAGCGTGCTGATGCGCTCGATGAAACGCTGATGCACGCCTGCACGGCTTTGCGCCATGCCTTCTGCCCCGACGTCATGCAGCAGTGCTCGCCACAACTCCGCCTGCCAGCAGTTAGAAGCGGTCAGCGGCTTGGGCTCACCTCTCACGTTGCGCAGCTGATGACGTCCGGCTGCCCAGTCTTCCAGCCAGTCGGCGCGATACACCTGATATTGGTCAAATAAGTCAGACAGACGCTCAGACAATTGATAGCGCTTGCGCAGATCAGTGTCGGCCGTGAGAAAGCGCTGCAAGGGTTCGAAGTGAGGCTGATTGATGAGCTCGGGCAGCAGACGCATCAGGCGCCAGGTCAGCGGGCCTTTGTCGAGCAGGGAAGTCTCGGGGATTTCATCTCGACCCAAGACTGTCCGGTAGAGCTTCCACATGAAACTGCCGGGCAACTGGACGTCGATGGCTGCAGCAATGCCGCATCCGCCGAGGTCTTCGTCCTGCGCATCTTCGGCCAGAGCCAGCTTCAGCCACTGGGCGATGCCGTTGCTCTGTACTAGCGCAATCTCGTTCTCCAGTGGTGCGAGCGGGTAACGCCTCATCCAGGAAACAACCAGACTGCGCAGCTCATCCAGGCGGTTGCCATGAACCACCATGAAGCCAGCGCTCAGCGAGGTTGTAACGGGCATGCTTGCTTCCTTGACGTTAACGAGTGAAACCTGAGGCCAAACCATAAGGGCAAGCGCGCTGGATTGCCACACACAAGTTGAACGCAGAGATGGCTGGCGAGCGTCGTGGCACTTTTGCAGACGCCACAAAGACAAAACCCCTCACCGCGTGAGCGATGAGGGGTTCTGGAATTTAATCTTGACGATGACCTACTCTCACATGGGGAAACCCCACACTACCAT